>CAJBLH010000066.1 GCA_903953895.1 uncultured Desulfobacteraceae bacterium
CACCGAGCGGTAAATTGCTTCAAATCGAAGTCGGCAGTTCGCCTTTCGGTTAATTTGAATGTCCAAAAAAAATGTACTTTTTCGACTCAAATTAACGAGGTCTGGAATATTGTTTTTTTAATATAATTCGACTCTCTTTTAGCAAAATAAACGGTCATACCCTGGGTAGCGAGATAGAGTAGCTCACAAATATGGGGTTTTCGTTCAGACACTATCTACACACAACGATGACCTTGCCAGCCGTGACGTCGAAGGCGTGATTTGGCTATTGGACAGAATCAGTGACAGCATGAATGAATCACTAAAGGAGGCTACAGAAGTTTTATAAAACCATCCGCAAATCCGCCAATAGGCCGTTTCTCTCACAAGGGGGAGCGGCTTTTTTGTTTAGCAGATGTTTAGCAATTGTTTAGCAGCAACAAGACAACTTTTCACTTTTGAAAAGTTAAAACCTACTTTTAAAAGGTGAGTTTTCAATTGTGATCCCTGTCGGCATCTTGTATGGTTCCGGCGGGAGGTGCTGAAATATGTCAGTCATGCAAGAATGTCCGGTGTGCCATACAAAGCAGTCGAATAGAAATAAACGCTGTAGGTGTGGCAATGATATGGACAAGGTCAAGAAGTCCGGTAATATGCGGTACTGGGTATCTTACCGGGTAAACGGCAAACAGAGGCTTGAGTATTCTGGAACTGACTTTGAACAGGCAAAGGCCGGCGATGGCAAGCGTAGCTGTCAGAAGGCTGAAGGCCGGATACTGGATATCCTTCAAAGCAGTAAGATCACATTCAGACAATTATCCGATTGGTATTATACCCAAGTGGCCATAACGAGGTTGAAATCATTCAAAAGGCTAAAAATTGGGATCGAAAATTTCAACGCTGTATTAGGTGATAACATCGTTTCAGATATCACAAAGGATGACCTTGCCATATACCAAGAAAAGAGAAAAAACGATTTCGTAAGAAGTGGGGCACAAAGGAAAGAAGGCAATCGGAGAGTTTCACCTTCTACAGTAGACATGGAAATTTCCATCGTTAAAACTATGGTTAATTACGCCTTCCTGGAAGATAAAATCAGTGGAACATCGTTAAAGGCATTTATCAGGACAAAGAAACAAGTAAGGACAGGTTCAAATGCCAGAACCAGAACATTTAATAATATAGAATTCGCTGCGATTATGAAGAATGCGAAAAAACATGTCTGTGACTTTATGATAATAGCCATAAACACGGGAATGCGTTTAGGTGAGATCAGGCAATTGAAATGGGAGAATATCGATAATGATATGCGTTTCATCAGACTTGACTCATCTGATACAAAAGAAAAAAAATCCAAGGTTATCCCAATAAACCAAAATGTTAAATGTGTACTTGAAAGACAATTGCGATGGATCCACCATAATTTTGTTTTGACTTGGGGAGGCAATCCGATTATATCCATCGAAGGAATCAAAGGCGGATTTATAAACGCAGCGAATAAGGCCGGTATCCTATACGGCCGGGACTCTGGTGGGATAATCTTTCACGACATACGCAGGACAGTCAAAACACTTATGACACGTGCAGGGATCGAAAAGGCGCATCGAGACAAAATACTCGGACACTCCCAACAAGGCATGGATCGGCATTATATAGTTGTCAGTGATCAGGACATTGAATCCGCTATGAAAAAGTATTCACAGGTAATTGATTCAGGGATATGGTAAACTTTTAGTAAACAGCACCCTGAATATATGTATTGATTTCATCGAAAATAATTTTATTTAATGGCTAATAAGGAAATGAATAAACCGATTGGAATAACAACGGATCAATCCATAATTAGATATAATTTTAGATGAATAAAAATCATAAAAAAGTGACTACTTACGATGAAGTCATTCACAGAGATAATCTGGTAATTACCACAGAATTAGGAGCAATCCATGAGTGTTGAATCCGTTGTCTGCGATATGGCCAGAGCCGCAAAATCGGCTTCGCGTGAAATAGCCAAGTGTTCGACAGCTCAAAAAAATGATATGCTGCTGAAGCTGGCAGATCTGATTTGTGAAAATTCCGCCGGTATTCGCAAGGAAAACGCCGAAGACGTTATGGCGGCGCAACAATCCGGGCTTTCCACAGCTATGATCGATCGCCTGACCATCACGGATGCCACGATTCAGTCGATGATGAATGGACTGCGGGAAGTGGTTGCGCTGGAGGATCCGGTGGGATCATCCAGCCGGACTTTTCGCAGGCCCAACGGGCTGGAGGTATCGCGGGTGCGGATTCCGCTCGGGGTCATCGGCATCATTTACGAATCCAGACCCAATGTCACCATCGATGCGGCGGCTCTTTGCCTGAAATCGGGAAATTCCGTGATCCTTCGCGGTGGTACCGAAGCTCATCATTCGAACCAGATACTGGCCGGACTCATAGCCATGGCGCTTCAGGAGGCTGGCCTGCCGAAGGAATCCGCCCAGGTGATACCGGTTACGGACCGAAGCGCCGTCACCACACTGTTGCAACAGGAAGAATGGATTGATCTGATCATTCCGCGCGGTGGCGAAAGCTTGATCCGTTTTGTTGTCGAGAATTCCAGAATCCCGGTGCTGAAACATTACAAAGGTGTATGCCATGTGTATGTAGACAAGGGGGCGGATTTTGAAATGGCTGAAAGGATTTGCTTCAATGCCAAGGTTCAGCGGCCAGGTGTCTGCAATGCCATGGAAACCCTTCTGGTTCACGAAAATGCGGCTCCCATCTTTTTGCCGATGGCGGCGGAAAATCTCTCTGCCGCCGGTGTCGAGCTTCGCGGATGCGAAAAGACCTGCCGGATTCTTCATCAGGCCAAAACGGCAACCGACGCGGACTGGCCTGCTGAATATATGAATCTGACTCTGGCAGTCAAAGTGGTGAGCAGCATGAATGAGGCTGTCGCGCATATCGCTCGGTACGGCTCTGGTCACACCGATGCCATAGTTACCCGGAATTATGAACGGGCCAGGCGCTTCGTTCGGGAAGTGGATGCTTCCGTGGTGCTGGTGAACGCCTCCACCCGTTTCAATGACGGCGGCCAGCTAGGTCTCGGGGCTGAAATCGGCATCAGTACCACCAAACTCCATGCCTTCGGCCCGATGGGACTGGAAGAGCTGACTACCACCAAATTCGTGGTATTCGGAGATGGGCAAATCAGGGAGTAGAGGGCAGGTGTCAGGTTTCAGACAACAAACAATTCAGAAACGACTTATAGCTCTCCTGCCCTCTTCACCTCGGTACCTCTTTTTGAAAGGATGACAATGCGGATTGGGTTGTTCGGAGGCACATTTAATCCGATTCATTTCGGGCATTTGCGAGCGGTTGTGGAGATCAGGGAGCGGTTCGGCCTTGACAATGTCTATCTGATTCCAGCGGCAATTCCGCCCCATAAAGCCCAGGTTGGAATTGCCGGTCCGTTGGACCGGTTGGAAATGATTCGGCTGGCTGTTGGAAAGGATGCCAATTTTGTAGTGTCGGATGTGGAGCTGAAGCGTAGGGGTACGTCCTATACGATCGATACTCTGTCATTTTTTGCAGACATGTTGCCGAAAACCGATCCGCTTTTTTTGATTGTTGGCCTCGATGCCTTTCTGGAATTTCATACATGGAAAGATTTCATGGGTATTTTGACCCGGATTCCCCTGATCGTCATGGGAAGACCAGGGGGGTATGACCGAAGCCAGTTTACGGATATGCTTCCGGCCGTGGCCGATTACCTCGATGTGCTGGCGCCCGGCTATAATTATGACCGGCAGCAGTCAGTTTTTGCTCATCCCGAGTTTCAGCCTGTATACCTGATTGGGGTGACATCGCTGGATATTTCTTCTTCGGATATTCGATCCCTGGTGCGAAAGGGCCGATCCATCCGTTTTTTGGTTCCGGAAACGGTATCCGAATTCATTGCCAGTAAAGGACTTTATCAATGACCCGGCAGTTGCCATCCGATCCTTCACTGGATCTTTTTATTCAAGCCGCTCAGGGGAAAAAGGCCCTGGATATCGTTGTCATGGATCTCAGTGACATGAACGCGATCACCGATTATTTCATCATCTGCAGCGGCCGATCCAGCCGGCAGGTCATGGCCATTGCCGAGCATATCCAGAAAGAGATGCGAAACAGCCATACCCGGCCGCTGGGGGTCGAAGGCGAAGGCTCTGGTCATTGGATTCTTCTGGATTACGGCCATGTGGTGATCCACGTGTTTTATGATCCGATTCGCCGATTCTACAATCTGGAAGGACTCTGGTCGGATGTTCCCAGGTTTCAGGTTACCAGTCCGCAAATTGAAGTGAACGATACAATTGAGGGAGAGGATACCGATGACGCATCGGATGTGCTTGCTCATGATTCTCGATGGATGGGGAATCCGTGATTCCCGTGATGCCAATGCCGTTGAACAGGCCGATATCCCCAACCTGAGGCGACTCAAAAACAGTTATCCCCACACCCAGTTGAGGTGTTCAGGAGAGGCGGTGGGACTTCCGGATGGCGTGATGGGCAATTCCGAAGTTGGACACATGAATATCGGCGCCGGCAGAATTGTCTATCAGGATTTGGTACGGATCAACAAGGCGGTTCGGGAAGGAAATTTTTTCGAGAATCCGGTGTTGCTGACCATCCTGTCACAGGTAAAATTCGCCCGTTCCGCACTGCATCTTGTCGGCTTGGTTTCTGACGGCGGGGTCCACAGCGATATCCATCACCTACTGGCGCTTCTGGATATGGCTAGAAAAAACGGGCTGAAACAGGTTTTTGTTCATGTCATTCTGGATGGTCGCGATACGCCGCCTGACAGCGGTGTTGACTATATTCGAAAGCTCAGGGAGCATATCTGCCAGCATAACTATGGTGATATCGCAACGATCTGCGGCCGTTTTTACGCCATGGACCGGGATAAACGATGGGAGAGGACCGAGGCCGCCTATTGCCTCTATACCGCTGGCGATGGACTTCATGAAAAAGATCCGGTGGAAGCCGTTCAAAAAGCCTATCAACGCGGGGAAATGGATGAATTCGTCAAACCCGTCGTGTTGACCGATAAGGCAGATCGTCCACTGGGAGTCGTTCGGGATGGGGATGGGGTGATCTGTTTCAATTACCGCTCAGACCGGGTCCGCCAGATCACGCACGCCTTCAATGATGCCCAGTTCACCTATTTTGAACGCCGGAACTTTCCCGCTCTCTGCGGCTATGTCTGTATGACGCAGTATGATGAAATATTTTCACTACCGGTTGCGTTTGCACCAGTTAATCTGAAGGATATCATAGGAGAGGTCATCAGCAGAAACAACCTTCGTCAGTTGCGGATTGCGGAAACTGAAAAATATGCGCATGTTACGTATTTTTTCAACGGCGGCGAGGAAAAACCGTTTCCCCTTGAAGATCGGTGCATGGTCCCCTCTCCTAGAGATGTTCCTACCTATGATCTGAAACCGGAAATGAGCGCCGGAATCGTAACCGAACAGTTATTAACCCGATTGGATGAAACCGCATACGATCTGGTGGTGCTGAATTTCGCCAATATGGACATGGTCGGCCATACCGGATTTCTGGATGCGGCCACCCGGGCCTGCGAAACTGTGGATGAATGCGTCGGCAGAATCGTGGAAAAAGTTCAGGCCATGGGCGGAGCGGTGTTGATTACGGCCGATCATGGGAATGCGGAAACCATGGCCGATGAAAACGGTCATCCCTACACTGCGCACACCTTGAATCCGGTACGGTTCATTCTGGTGGATGACATACGAAAACAGGTAAGTTTGCGAAAGGCTGGCGTGCTGGGGGATATTGCCCCCACCATTCTGGAAATTATGGGCATTGAAAAACCGGCGTTGATGACGGGGCAATCGTTGATTCTTCCTTGAGAGAGCAACACCTGCCTCCCCCTTTAAAAAGGGGGAAGATATCCTTTTATATACCGGTCTGTTCCCGGTTGCAGTGTTTGCAGACAGCAGCTCTTTTTTTGATGATTTCCGCACAGAACGGACATTCCCGTGTAAAAAACCGCGCGTGGATGTTCTGAACGGACGCTTCGATCTTTTCCTGTATCAGTTGATTTCCCACCTTGAGGCTCTTCAGCGGTTCAATGGCTTCCAAGTCTCCGATATCGCCGATCATCTCGGCCGCTTTCAGCCGGACCCTCGCCGGTTCCGTAGGATCCAGAATTATATGGAGAACCGTTGGGGCATCCTTGGCGACATAGCAGTCAGCCAGAATGGAAAAGCCTTTTTTGGTGTTTTCTTTCAACACTTCTTCCTGAGCCATCAGTTCATTGTCGATGATCTGTCCGGTTCCGCCCATAGGGCTGAAAACCGGCATCAGCTCGAACTGTTGAGTTCCCGGATAATTCATGCAGCGGTAGGAAGCATGATGGGAATAGTTAGTTTTCAGGTTATCCCAGCCCTCGGTGTAGAGCTTGCATTCATCGTTAAAACACATAAATAAATAGGGCGTTCCCCATCCCAGGCCGTCGCCGACCGGAATCGGCGGTACTTCCCAGATACTCATTTCCTTACCGCAGTGCGGGCAGTGTGGCTTTTCCTGAGCAAGTACTTTCTCCAGGACCTGTTCTTTGGTCTCATACATTGGAAACCTCCTTGGTTTGTACGCATTAAATCTGTTGAGCTGCCGGTTTATTCTGAAATCAAACAGTCATTCCATGATGTTCAAAGCCATATTGGCTGCAAATTGGAATTAAGATGTTTCAGGCTCATGCAGCCATGGAATCAAATAGGGTTCAGTGTTCAGATAATTGCCTTGAAAAGTAAATTAAGCCCCTTTTCAGCTTTGTCAATGAAAGGAAACATTGAAGATGCTGTGGAAAAAATATTCAAGGCGGTTGCGCTCTGTATTGATAAGTTGGCGATAACGTAGTATGCATAAAGCAGACAATTTATATCAACTTATGCAAGCACAACAGGAGGAAAATCGTCATGGTTCGAACTGAAATATCGTTATTCTTGCAAAATGTACCGGGAGAACTTGGCAAGTTATCTTATTTACTGGCGAATGCCGGAATCAACATTGATGCTTTAACCATACAGGATGCATCCAGTTATGTGAAGGAGATCTTTCAGGCCAGGGGAAAGTCGCTGAAGCGGATTGCCTCGGCTTCCAGCTACAATTCCATGCGAAAGGACTCTGCGGAACATGCATTGATCCGTCTTCTGGTGAACAATACGGACAAGGCTGTCGATTTGCTGTCCAAGAATGAATACATATTCGACGTCATGCCGGTGATCGCCATCGAGCTTGAAAATAGGCCGGGAGAAATGGCCAGAATCACCACCAAATTCGGAGAAGAAGGAATCAATATCAATTATGTTTATGGCTCGGTATCGTCGCCGGATGCCAAGTGTCTGTTTGTGTTCAGTCCCGAAGATATCGACAAGGCAGCAACGATCTTCAAAGATTTATAATGACGTCTCTCTGAATTTTCTGCAGACATGGTGGGATTTCTTGGATGATCTGAGCTTTCGGATGACTCGGAATAAAAGCGAACTGGATATGATTGTTCAACCAGTTCGCTTTTAATGTTTATGGTGAAGGAAGCCATCAGGGGAGGCGCTTGTCCTTCAGAACATGATCTGAAATCACAATGCGCTGGATTTCGGAAGTGCCTTCGTAGATCGTAAAAACCCGCGCATCCCGGAAAAATCGCTCCACAGCATAATCTTTGGTAAAACCGTATCCACCGTGAATTTGAAGGGCCTTGGCCGTAATCCGGTTGACCATTTCGGAAGCAAATAGTTTGGCCATGGATGCCTGGGCCGTGTATTTTTCCTTCCGATCCTTCATGGATGCAGCAGAAAGCATGAGCTGCCGGGCTGCTTCGATTTCCGTGGCCATATCGGCGATAATCCAGCGAAGACCCTGAAATTTGCAGATTTTCTGCCCGAACTGATCTCTTTCCTTGGCGTATTTTACAGCAGCATCCAGAGCTGCCTGTGCAACGCCGACAGACTGGGCTGCAATGCCGATACGCCCACTGTCCAAGCCTTTCATGACGATTTTAAAACCGTCGCCTTCCTGACCCAGCAGGTTTTCCGCTGGTATCCGGCAGTCTTCAAAAATCAGATCCGTGGTGTCGGATGCCCGAAGCCCCATTTTATCTTCAGTCCTTCCGACTATCAGGCCCGCAGTTTTCCGGGGGACGATGAATGCGCTGATTCCCTTATGTCGCAGGGTGTCATCTGTTTTGGCGGTGACGATCACCAGCCCTGCGTTATGGCCTGTCGAAATGAACCGTTTGACCCCGTTGATGACGTAATTGTCGCCGTCGCGAACCGCAGATGTTGATTGCGCTACTGGATCGGAACCGGCATGGGGTTCGGTCAGGGCAAAGGCGCCAATCATTTTTCCGGCAGCCAATGGCTTGAGATATTGCAGTTTTTGATCCTCGGTGCCGAAGTGGTAAATGCTTTCGCAGACAATCGAGTTGTGTACCGACATGACCACGGCTGTAGATGCGCAGGAATAGGCGATTTCAGAAAGTGCGAGTACATAGCTGATGGTATCCGCACCCTCGCCGCCATAATCCGGGGGGATCATCATGCCCATAAACCCCAGTTCGCCCATTTTTTTCAAAATGAGGGCCGGAAATTCTTTGTTCTGATCGCGCTCTGCAGCTTCAGGGGCAACCACCTTTCGGGAGAATTCCCGCACCATTGCCTGAATCATGAGTTGTTCATCAGTCAGTTTGTATGACATGTTCATTCCTCTTTAGAGATCAGGGACTGTACACCACCACAATCAGCTCGGCAGCGCTTTCACCGCTATTGCGCAGATTGTGCTGAATACCGGAGTTGAAATGCAGACTGTCTCCTGTTTCCAGCTTGTTGACATGTTCGCCGACGGTAACCTCGATTTTTCCGGACAGTACGTAAACGAACTCTTCACCCTCATGATGGTACCCGACGCCAAGATGTTCCTGAAATGCATCGATAGTGATCCGGAATGCTTTCAAATGCTTGTTCTCTGCTCCCGGCGTCAGGGTTGTGTATGCATAGTGTTCGGTTCGTTTGGTGTAGGCCTTGATCCGATCCTTGAGGTTGGATGACTCTTCCTTGAGAAGAACACCGGAATCGATTTTCAGCGCCCGTGAAATCTGAAGCAGGGCGCCGACAGGGGGGGTGGTTTTTCCAGACTCGATTTTCTTGAGATGATCGATGGAAAAGCCCGTTTCATTGGCAATGTTCTCCAGCGTAATATTCTTGTCCGTTCGAACTTTCTTGATTTTTTGTCCGATGGTGGTGACGGTTGAATCCGCAGCTTTTTTCGGCATAAGGCCTCCATAAATAAGGTACCAGGGTGGCAGGGGCGGATGTCGTTACTCCGTAGCCTGTGCCCTGATACCTGGCTTTTTTTCAATATTCGAAAAATCCCCGGCCGGTTTTTCTGCCGAGCCATCCGGCTTCGACATATTTGCGGAGCAGGGGGCAAGGTCGATACTTGGAATCCTTGAATCCGTTATAAAGTGTTTCCATGATGGCCAGACAGGTATCCAGACCGATGAGGTCGGCAAGGGCCAGCGGGCCCATGGGATGATTCATGCCCAGTTTCATGACGGTATCGATATCTTCGCGACTGCCGACACCATGATAGAGACAGAAAATCGCCTCGTTGATCATGGGCAGCAGTATCCTGTTGGCAATAAATCCAGGATAGTCATTGGCCAAGGCGGGCGTTTTACCGAATTTTATTGAAAGATCCCAGGTTGTCTTGAATGTTTCATCCGAAGTGGCGATGCCGCGTATGACTTCAACCAGCTTCATGACCGGCACCGGGTTCATGAAGTGCATACCGATGACTTTGTCCGGTCGTTTTGTCTGAGCGGCGATCCTGCCGATGGGAATGGAGGAAGTGTTGGTTGACAGGATGGCGTTGGCCTGGCAGATTTCATCGAGTTGTTTGAATATCTGAAATTTCAAGGTTTCGTTTTCGGTGGCAGCCTCGACCACGAAATCGGCAGCGGCCATATCCGTGAGTGCCGTACTCGCTGAAATCCGAGCCAGAACCGCATCTTTTTCCGCGGCGGTCATTTTGCCTTTTTCAACGCTGCGGGCTAAATTTTTAGTGATCGTGTTCAGACCATTCTGAACGAATTCCATCTTGATATCATTCATGATAACATTCAGGCCGCTCATGGCAGCCACCTGCGCGATGCCGTTTCCCATCTGGCCGGCGCCAATGACGCCATAGGTTTTAATATCCATAAATTCCTCCAGTTAACGATATAGAATCAAATGAATTGTGATATAGTGAAATAACATAACACCACGAAATACATGAAAAAAAGTATATGCGGCTCAGCGCTTTCGCATACGAAATAATTATCATTTGCCGGAGTGATACCGATGTGCCACGGCGGCTTATGGTTCCGTGATCATCGTTTCACGATCATGGCGACTGCTTCGCCCCCGCCCAAACAGAGAGACACCAGGCCGGTTTTTTTGTCTTGCTTGATCATCTCATGCAGCAGGGTTACCAGCAGCCTGCATCCACTGGCGCCGATGGGATGCCCAAGGGCCACACTGCCGCCATTGACATTGACTTTTCGGGGATCCATGGCAAGTTCCCGAAGCACGGCGACTGTCGATCCGCTGAAGGCTTCATTAACTTCATACAGATCAATGGCGTCGATGGACAAACCTTCTTTTTTCAGACATTTGGGAATGGCCCATATCGGTGCGACCAGCACATATTTCATGTCGATGCCGTATGATGCCTGAGCCCCGATGGTCGCCAGAACTTCACAGCCCAGCTCCACCGCTTTTTCGCGGGACATGACTACAACCGCTGCAGCCCCATCGCTGATGATCGAGGCATTTCCGGCAGTTCCAACACCATCTTTTTTAAATGCCCCTTTCATTTTGGAAAGGTTTTCCAGTGTGGTTTCCTGGGCGCATTCATCCTGGCTGAAAAAAGTCGGACCGCCTTTTCTCTGGGGGATTGCAACCGGTACGATTTCATCTGAGAACCGACCGGAAGAGATCGATGCATTGGTTCTTCGGTAGGACTCAGCAGCATACCTGTCCTGGTCTTCGCGGGTAATAGTGTATCTTTCGGAACACAGCTCATTGGACATGCCCATATGAAAATCATTGACAATATCCCAGAGCCCGTCATGAATCATATGGTCTTCGAGCTTTCCTGGCCCCATGCGATAACCGAATCTGGCTTTTTCCAGATAGTAGGGGGCCATGCTCATATTTTCCATACCGCCGGCCACCACGACATTGGCGTCTCCGGTCTGAACGGCCTGGGCTGCCAGCATCACGGCCTTTAAAGCCGACCCGCAAACCTTATTGATCGTAAAACACTCCACTTCCCATGGCATGCCGGCCCTGACAGCGGCCTGTTTGGCCGGGTTCTGGCCGTATCCGCAGGGCAGAACCTGACCCATGATCACCTCGTTGACTACGGATTTGGCGATTTTGGCCCGATCGATCGCAGCCTCGATTACGATAGCCCCGAGCTGCGTTGCCCCGATCGAAGCCAATGATCCGTTGAAACTGCCCAGCGGGGTCCTGACCGCACTGACAATGACCGCTTCTTTCATTGAAAATACTCCTTATCTAAAAGCTATGTGATTTCGCATGAGAAATAATTTTTCACGCGAGAGGGCGGCGCCGATATGTCATGAAAGGTTACATATTCCGCCGATACTTTCCGCCGACGTCATACAGCGCTTGGGTGATCTGTCCGAGCGAGCATACACGAACAGTCTGCATCAGCTCCGCAAAGAGGTTTTCACCGGAAAAAGCCGATTTCTGAAGCCGCTTCAGGGCTTCCGGGGCTTCGTTTTGATGTCGCGCTTTGAAATCCGCCAGTCGGTTCAACTGAGACTCTTTTTCTTCTTCGGAGGCCCTGGCAAGCTCCACGGCATCACTGAGTTCATCTGACGTAACATAGGGATCCCGGAAGGTGTTGACACCGACGATGGGATATTCTCCGGTGTGTTTCAGGATTTCATAGTGGATGGATTCTTCCTGAATTTTACTGCGCTGATAGCCGGTTTCCATGGCGCCCAGAACCCCGCCGCGCTCGGTAATTCGATCGAATTCCAGTAAGATCGCTTCCTCGACGAGTTTGGTAAGCTCTTCCACGATAAAACTGCCCTGGCCCATGTTCTCATTTTTTGCCAGCCCCCACTCTCTGTTAATGATGAGCTGAATGGCCAGAGCGCGCCTTACCGATTCGGTGCTGGGTGTGGTGATGGCCTCATCAAATGCGTTGGTATGAAGGCTGTTGCAGTTGTCGTAAATGGCGCAAAGAGCCTGAAGCGTGGTTCGGATATCATTGAACTGGATATCCTGGCTGTGAAGTGAGCGGCCGGATGTCTGAATGTGGTATTTTAGCATCTGGGACCGCTCGGAGGCATTGTACTTTTCCTTCATGGCAATCGACCATATCCGGCGGGCCACCCTTCCGATGACGGTGTATTCGGGGTCCATGCCATTCGAAAAGAAAAAGGACAGATTCGGTGCAAAACTGTCGAGCGGCATTTTTCGGGAGAGATAATACTCCACATACGTAAAGCCGTTGGACAAAGTCAATGCGAGCTGGGTAAGGGGATTGGCCCCGGCTTCAGCAATGTGGTATCCGGAAATGGACACAGAATAGAAATTGCGGACCCGGTTTTCGATAAAATACGCCTGAATATCGCCCATCATTTTCAGAGCGAATTCAATGGAGAAAATACATGTATTCTGTCCTTGGTCTTCTTTCAGAATGTCGGCCTGTACGGTTCCGCGAACCGTTGAAAGGGCGGCTGCGCGGATCTGCTCTGTTTCTTGAGCAGATGGCGCTCTGCCGTTTGTTTCGGTGAACTTGTCCACCTGCTGGTCGATGGCAGTATTCATGAACATGGCCAGAATGATGGGCGCCGGGCCATTGATGGTCATGGATACCGAAGTGTTGGGGGCACAGAGGTCAAATCCGCCATAAAGGATTTTGACATCTTCCAGGGTGCAGATGCTGACACCTGATGTGCCGATTTTCCCGTAAATATCCGGACGTCTGTCCGGATCATACCCATAAAGTGTTGCTGAATCAAAAGCCGTGGAAAGGCGCTTGGCCTCATAATTTCCTGAAAGCAGTTTGAATCGGCGGTTAGTTCGGGCCGGGTCGCCTTCTCCGGCAAACATTCTTGTGGGGTCCTCTCCGACACGTTTTAGCGGGAACACGCCGGCCGTAAACGGAAATCTTCCCGGAACATTTTCCTCACGCATCCAGCGATAGATTTCGCCGGGGTCTTTAAACTTGGGGATGGAAATTTTCGGGATTTTTTTATGTGAAAGCGATTCGGTGTATAATGGAACCTTGATGTCACAGCCCCGCACCTCGTACGTAAGCATATCCTGGGAATAGGCGGCCTTGATTTCATCCCATTCCTTGAGCGTTTGGCAGGTTTGGGCTTCCATCATTTTTTTGGCGCGAACGGTTTCGTCTTTAAGCTGATTGAGAAGCTCCGACTTGTCACCGGAAAGGGTTTGTTCCACAGACTTGACGGCTTCTTCCAGATGCCATGCGGTGCGGACAGCTTCAGCCTGGGCTTCGGTCTTTTTGTGATAGCTACGAATGGTATCGGCGATTTCAGAAAGATACCGGGTTCTTTCCGAAGGAATGATAATCGTTTTGGATGTCGATGTGCGGGTTTGGGGCCTTGGCATTTGGGAATGGAAGCGCACCTGTGTTTTGTCGGCAAGCGTATCCAGTAGGGCGTGATAGAGTGCAGTCACGCCATCATCGTTGAATTTGGAAGCAATGGTTCCAAAAACCGGCATCTCGTCCGGAGATGTATCCCATGCGGTCCTGTTTCGTTGAACCTGTTTGCGTACATCCCGAACTGCATCTTCGCCGCCGCGTTTTTCAAATTTATTTACCACCACGATATCGGCATAATCCAGCATGTCGATTTTTTCGAGCTGAGAGGCAGCGCCAAATTCGCTGGTCATGACATACATGGAAATATCCACGATATTGGTAATTAAAGAATCACCCTGTCCGATGCCGGCAGTCTCGGCGATGATGAGATCAAATCCCGCGGCTTTCAGCACCTGGATGGTCTCACCTAGGGAATCTGGGATTTCGGTATTGGATTTTCGTGTGGCCAGCGAGCGCATATAAACCCGAGGGTTTCCGATGGCGTTCATTCGGATTCTGTCGCCAAGAAGGGCGCCGCCGGTTTTTCTACGGGAAGGATCGCAGCTGACAATGGCGACATGGATATCCGGCAGATCATTGAGGATGCGCAAAATCAGTTCATCTGTCAGGGATGATTTTCCGGAACCACCGGTACCGGTAATCCCTAAAACCGGAACGATTTTGGCAGCGGCTTTATGATACAATTGGTCGAGTAAGTGCGGGAGCCGTTCGGCATGGTGGGTTTTTATCTGCTCGATAGTTGTGATCAGGTTGGCAACGTGCAGTTTGTTCTGAGGGGTCAGATTTCCTATATTGACGGCATCTGCGCTGACCCTGGTAAAATCCATGGTCTCGACCATGTGATTGATGATGCCCTGAAGTCCCATGCGCGTGCCGTCTTCGGGAGAATATATCTTGGCAACGCCGTATGCTTCGAGTTCCCGGATTTCTTCCGGAACGATCACACCGCCGCCGCCCCCGAAAACTTTGATGTGAGACGCCCCGTTTTCTTTCAACAAATCCACCATGTATTTAAAAAATTCCACATGGCCGCCCTGGTAACTGGATACGCCGATACCCTGCGCATCTTCGGCAATGGCGGCATCGACGATTTCCTGGACAGACCGGTTGTGGCCGAGGTGAATGACTTCAACGCCGGTGTCCTGTAAAATTCGTCGCATGATGTTGATGGATGCATCATGACCGTCAAACAGCGAGGTGGCTGTCACCACCCGAACGGCATGTTTAGGCTGATAGGCTTGAATCGCGGTACTCACGCTTCCTCCTTTGGTGGGGATGTGCCTGATAAGGCATCGATCCCTAAGATCAATCGGGTTTGAATGTTGATATAATCTTCGATACTGTAATGACGCGCCAGAAACCATCGACGAAAAGTCCACATGTGACCCAGCACCGTGATATTGTGCGCAGCCATTTCGATATGTTTTTCATCCCTGAACGGTAGATCGCCGGATGCGGATAGATTGGCCAGAACATCGAAAAACAGGCCGGTGATTTGAACCTCGTTTTCCAGCACGCGCTTTCGCCATTGCGTCGGCAGGGACTGGGTTTCCTGATAAATGAGCAGAATGTGATCACTCATGCGGTGACAGACCAGAAGATATTCACGAATGGCGTCGGCCAGCCCTTTTACACCTGCGTCGGCTCTGGATAGGGCTTCTGTGACGTTGTGCGCCATTTCTTCGTGGATGGCGTCGCAGACCAGATAGAGAATATCTTCCTTGGATTTGACATATTCGTAGAGCGAGCCGATGGAAAAGCCCGCTGCGCCGGCGATTTGCCGAGTTGTGGTTTTGTGGAATCCTTTTTCGATAAACAGTTCAACGGCTGCATCGACAATTTGCCGGCGCCTGCGTTCCACCAGATTGGGATTTTTGATCTGTGTAACGACATCTTTGGTTCTTAGGGGTGAACGATCCATATTGATCCGTGCTGCATTGAGTGATTATTATATGATCGAGCGCTCAGTCATATTAGATTATCATGTCATTTTTCTTTTTGTCAAGAGTTTATCAAAATGGTCAAGTGCCGTACCTTGAGTTCTCAGGCTGCCTGGTGTATTCTGGCAGAAGAACAGTGAACCGATTCGGGGGAAGGACTTATGGAAGATCATGAAATTCTGACGGTACTTAAAAGAACCGATCCATTTGAGATTCTGGATGCGGATATCTTAAAACAGCTTGCAAAGAAAACAGGGATCAAGGCTTATACTCCCAACGCATATATTTTCCGGCAGGGTGAACAGAGTCTTGACCGGCTCTTTATTATTGCTTCGGGTCTGGTTGAAATCACCGTCACCAACGACCGGGGGCTGGAATCGGTAGTAGGTCTGCGCAGAGCATACGATTTTCTGGGAGAGACCGTTATTCTGTCTCAGCAGCGGTATCCGGGATCTGCACGGGCCAAGGAAGATTTGATCTGCCTGGTCATCACACGAAAACAGTTTGAAAAGCTCATTTATGAGCATCCGGAATTTTCCAGTTTTTTCAATGCACTTCTGGCAGAGCGGATGCGCCTCCTCTATGAGGAAATCGTTGTGCAGAAGTCATATGAAGCATACAGCAGTGCGGAATCCCCGTTGTTTGGCAAGCGGGTGAGCGAAATCATGTCTTATCCCGTGGTAACTTGTTCGATGTCGGACCCGGTGTCGGCGATTTCCAGAATCATGTCTGAAAAAGATATCAGTGCAGTGATTGCGCTGGATTCCGAACGAAAACCCCGGGGCATACTCACCGAAAGCGGCCTGGTCAAGCACCTGATTGCGCAGCAGCTTTATCCGATTTCAGCCTGTCGGGTAGAGCAGATTGCCAACAGCCATCTGGTGACCGTGGGTCCGGAATCCTTTATCGGCCAGGCCCTGGTTTCCATGATTCGCAACAAGACCCGGTACCTGATTGTGATGGAACGCGGCAAACTGGTGGGAATCATCGCCATGGTGGATCTGATCAAACTGCGCAGTACCGGCCAGATGCTGCTGACCCAAAACATTGAATCCCAGCAGTCCGTTCAGGGGCTTTCGGTCATCAGCCGAGAAGTGGATCACATTATGGGGGAAATGGTCGCCGAGAAAGCAGCTCTTGGGGAGATTCTGGACGTTATGTCGGAGTTTCATGAGCGGCTGACGCAGCGGGTCATTGAATTGTCCGAGGAAAGAATGAAGCGGGATGGCTGGGGGCCTGCACCGGTTGACTACTGCTGGTTCAATATAGGCAGTGCGGCCCGCTATGAGCAAACGTTCAGGACAGACCAGGACAATGCCATCCTTTATGCGGATACCGAAACGGAAATGCAACCGACGGTAGATGCCTATTTTAAAAAATTTGCGGAAATCGTGGTTGAAGGACTGCAAGCCTGTGGATTTGCCGCATGTTCGAAAAACATCAGCCCTGTGAATGATCAATGGCGAAGGTCACAGAGCGAATGGCTGCGGTGGGTCCGGAAATGCAGCAGAAGCTTCCTGCCGCAAGATATCCGATTTCTGACCATTCTTATAGATATGCGACCTGTCTGGGGCAATAAATCTCTATCAAGGGATTTTGTGGAAAGCCTGTTTTCGGTGTTCAGGCAATCGTTTCATACGCGGCGAAAACTGGTTGCGGACGATATGTCCCATCCTGTTTCAGCCGGTTTTCCTGGCACGATTGTTACGGAAAAAAGTGGAATCCACAAGGATGAAATCAATCTGAAAATCGCAGGTATCCAGCCTCTGGTCAAAGGAATTCGCATTCTGGCAGCCGGCTGTGGAATTCAAGACCCTTCCACATTGGCAAGGCTCGATCAGATGGTTGCTGCCGGAGCGATATCCTCGGAGGAATTTGCGATGTATCGCACCAGTTTTGAATCTCTGATGATGCTGGCCCTCGTTGAAAATCTGAAAAAAATCGGTCAGGGCCGGTTCCCGGATAACTACCTGGACCCTTATGCGTTGCGCAAACGCGAGCGGATTCTACTTAAAGATGCCCTATCCGGGGTAACCCAATTGCAAAAACATGTCAGCCAGAAACAGTCAGGTACTGGCCAAAGGGCTTTCGCAATATCTGACTCAGGAGTCGGTGCCGCATAAAACCCCGGATGGAATAATAGTGGTTCATTACCATTAGCTTACTATTTTAAAAACTTGACATTATGAATATTTTCGGTATGCTGAAATTAAGCTTTAACAGCCGGCTTGATGCGAAGCGGTTCATGCGAATGCCGGTCATTTCTGTGTTAACCAACAAAACACAATCTGTTTGCTAACCCCGTGCAACGGATTGCAAACGTCATTTTCCGCCAGCGTGGTTTGTGTGTTGCGGCTGGGTGGAAGCCAAATCAGTTGTTATAGACTTTGTATCGCAAAGCAATTCTTGCCCTCAAGGTGAGAAAGGGAGTTGTTTTTCTGATAAAATGAATAATATTCATTTTATAGTCATGCTACAATTAAATGGTTTTAAATCGGTATGCTGCTGTCGGATGAATTCTCCAAGGCAAGTTGATCCGGGCAGAGCTGGTTTATAAAAGCAATCCTAAACAGTCATTATCGAACAGGCGGATTATGAGAAATCTATGGCGCACCTAATTGTTTCTGATGTTACGCTTACATTCGGTGGGTTACAAGCACTAACCCAGGTCAATCTGAGTATTGAGCCGGGATTCATTACATCGATAATCGGACCCAACGGGGCCGGCAAAACAAGCCTTTTAAACTGTGTTTCCGGATTTTATCACCCCACCAAGGGCGAAATTCAATATGGTCAGCGCAACCTGACCCATGCCTCGCCTCATCAGATATCCAGCATGGGGATTGCCAGGGCGTTTCAGAATCTGGAACTGTTCCGTGGTCTGTCCGTACTCGACAATCTCCTGCTTGCCCGTCATCAAAATCTGCAATACTCTATATTGCATGCAATCATCTATTTCGGCAAAACGTCACGGCTGGAGGCGGAGAATCGTACCTATGTGGAAAAGGTGATCAATTTCATGGAGCTTGAGCCATACCGGAAAAAAATGGTGGGGAATCTAAGCTATGGGGTTCAAAAAAGGGTTGAAGTTGCCCGTGCCCTTACCCTGGCGCCCAAGTTGCTGCTTCTGGATGAACCCATGGCAGGAATGAATATCGAGGAAAAGGAAGATATCGTTCGCTTCATTCTCGATTTAAAGAAAGAGTGGGGAACCACGGTGGTATTGGTTGAGCATGATCTGGGTGTCGTTATGGATATTTCAGACCAGATTTATGTACTTGATTTTGGTGAAGTGATTGGTTCAGGAACGCCGAACGACGTTGCGTCCAATCCCAAGGTGATTGAGGCCTATATTGGAGAAGAGTAAATTTCGCATGGAAAACAAAGACCATTTGGCGCAGTACAGCATTCCACAACTCCTGCGGTGGCGAGTGAAAGCAACCGGAGATAAGGTTGCTCTGCGGGAAAAAGATTTCGGTTGCTGGAACAGCTATACCTGGAATCAGTATTATGATTTTGTGCGTAAAACCGGTCTTGGGCTCAATAAAATTGGTTTCAAGAAAGAGGATAAGATCGCCATTATCAGCGATAATATTCCAGAAACGTTTTTCATGGCCATCGGCGCTCAGGCCGTGGGCGGCATTTCAGCCGCCATTTATCAAACCAGCCTCCCGGATGAAATTGGCGACATTCTCGAATACTTGAATGTCAGTATCGTTTTCTGTAACGATCAGGAGCAGGTGGATAAAGTCGTTGAGGTTAGAGGCAGGATATCCCAGGTCAAGAAAGTCATCTATGAAGACCCCCGGGGAATGCGAGGCTATCAGGCCGACGACTGGTTCATGTTTATTGATGATCTTTATAAACTTGGTGAAGATGTACATCAGGAATATCCCGAGCTGTTCAATTCCCTGGTGGATGAGGGAAAGCCGGATGATGTCTGTCATTTATGTCTGACATCCGGCACCACGGGACTGCCCAAAGGCGCCATGTTGACCCATCGCAACTACATCAACATGGGGATTCAGATCACGAAAGTCGATCCGCTGGAAGAAACCGATGAGTATGTTTCGTTTCTGCCTTTTGCCTGGATCGGGGAGCAGATGAACTCCTTCGGTGTTGCCATGGCTACCGGGATAGCCGTCAATTTCCCGGAGTCGGTTGAAACCAGTATGGAAGACTTAAGGGAGATCGGACCGCACTTCATGTTCGGCGCTCCCCGAATTTATGAAACCATTCGCTCTCAAATATGGCTTAAAATTGATGAATCCTATTGGCTGAACCGCACCCTTTATTATTATTTCATGAAAACCGGAGAAGAAGCGGCCCAATATCGCATGTCCGGCAAAAAAATGCCGGGCAAACTTCGCTTTCTGGCGTGGTTGGGAAAGCAGATCATTTTCCGTCCGCTTATCAACCAGATCGGTCTGCTTCGGTTGCGAAGAGCTTACACCGGGGGGGCGGCTCTGGGGCCGGAACTCTTTACATTCTACCAGGCCATCGGTGTTAATTTAAAGCAGATATACGGCCAGACTGAAATTGTAGGCATCGCCTACATGCACCGGGACGGGGATGTCCGGCCCGACACAGTGGGAAAACCGCTGCCTGGAACCGAGTGCAGAATTTCCGAAACCGGAGAAATCCTCTCGCGGTCCGCATCTGTTACCCCCGGATACTACAATTTGCCTGAAAAGACCGCCGAATTGCTTGAAGGCGGCTGGCTTCATTCCGGGGACGCCGGTTATATCGATGAAAACGGGCATCTGGTGGTGATCGACCGGGTTTCGGACGTGATGCACAATAAAGACGGTGATATGTTCAGTCCCATGTTCCTGGAAAACCGATTGAAGTTCAGCCCCTATATCAAGGAAGCGGTTATTTTCGGGGATAAACGGGCGTATGTCGCAGCGCTCATAAATGTTGATCCCATTGTGGTGGGCAAATGGGCCGAAGACAGGGGGATTTCTTTCAGCACGTACATGGATCTTTCCGCTCAGATTGAAGTCGCCGAACTGATAAAGGGCGCGGTATTGAAAATCAATCGGCGTGCCGAAAAATCCCATCTCAAGATTCGGCGCTTTGCCATTCTTTATAAGCTGCTGGATATGGATGATGGAGAGTTGACCAAAACCGGAAAAATCCGGCGTAAATTTGTTCGGGAAAAATACAATGATCTGTATGATGCCTTGTACGACGAAAGGATAACAGAGAAAAGGGTCGAGGCATTTTTTCAGTATCAGGACGGCCAAACAGCAACGGTCGATACAACCATCCGATTTTACACAATGGAAGAGGACCGATGAACTATTTTTTTCAACTGGTGATCAGCGGCATTGTTGTCGGATCGATTTACGCCCTGTCCGGGCTGGGTTTTGTGCTGATCTACAAATCAAGCCGGGTACTCAATATCGCCCACGGGCAGATTATTGCTGCCGGGGCCTTCATCACGTATGCCTTGACGGTCTGGGTGGATATTCCGATCTACATCTCTTTTCCCATGAGTATGGTGCTTACTTTTTTTCTCGCCATGAGCGTGGAACGCGTATTTCTGCGTCGCTTGATCGGCGAGCCGATTATTTCCGTCATCATGGTAACCATTGGGCTAATGTCTATCCTGGATGGACTGATTTATTTGACTCCCTTTGGGTCGGAAAATTTTTCTTTTCCGCCATTTCTTCCGACAACGCCGATTTCAGTTGCCGGCGTGTCTGTATCCTGGACCCAGATGGTGGGGGTGGTCATCACGTTTACCTTGATCGGCGCCTTCTCCTGGTTCTTTAAAAAATCAACGGTGGGCATTTCCATGCGGGCGGTATCCGACGATCAGATGGCGTCCATGTCCATCGGCATTTCGGTGCCGCGGGTGTTTGGTCTGGCATGGGCGACGGCCGGATTGAGTGCTGCCGCTGCCGGCGGGATTATCGGCAACATTACCGGGTTGAATTTTGAGACCCTGCACGCTTTTGGGATCATTGTTTTTCCGGTGGTTATTCTCGGTGGGCTGGATTCGATTCTTGGCGCGGTTGTAGCCGGGATCATCATGGGACTGGTGCAGCAGTTTGCCAGTGGATATCTGGATGGCAATTGGGGACTCAGCGGCACAGGCGAAGTCATGCCGTATATCATCCTGCTGGTGATCCTGCTTTTTAAACCCCATGGCTTATTTGGAATACACGAAATAGAGCGGGTATAACTATGTCATCAAACCGTTGGCTTGCCACAGGTAACTATTTCACTTCCTACAAAGAAGAGCAGCGGATTTTTTTTACCAGTCTGGACAGGGCCGCAATGAGTCTTTTACTGCTCTGCCTTTTCATCTGGCCATTCTTTATAGTGGTGGATAATAAATACATGCTTGTGATCGACAACATTCTAGTGGCGGTTATCGCCGTCATGGGTTTGAATCTGGTCACTGGTTTTGCAGGCTTGATTTCTATCGGTCATGCGGCATTTGTTGGTATTGGGGCGTATACAATCGCATCTTTTGCACGGGTTCTGGGTGACAGTCACGCTCTGCTGACCCATGCCTGGCCGTTGTTGATCCTGATAGCCGGGTTTATGGGTGCGGTTTTCGGCGCCATTGTCGGGTTGCCCGCCCTCCGTCTGAAGCATCTGTATCTGGCCATTGCCACGCTTTCCTTCCAGATGATATTTCAGTGGACCATTAATTTTATGAACTTTTTCAATCAGGGACAGACCATATCCGTGGGCAGGGTTGTTTGGTTGACCGGGCAGGTGTCGCGCAGCCAGCATTATATCTTTTGGTATTATGCAATCCTGGTTGTAATTGTGTTCTGTGGTTTTGCAGTGCGCAATTTGCTTCGCACCCGCTATGGTCGCTGTCTTGTCGCTGTGCGGGATAATGACCGGGCCGCCGATGCCATGGGAATGCACCCTGGGTTTACGAAAGTGTATGCTTTTGCGCTGGCCGGTTTTCTGGCTGGTGTGGCCGGGGCCTTACATGCATATCTGTACCGCGGGGTCGGGATTGAATCCTTTACATTGCATCACTCCATCAGCTTTCTTGCCATGGCGATCGTAGGCGGTCTCGGAACACTGCCAGGCTCTTTTTTGGGTCCGCTGGCGATAAAGGTTCTGGACCTTCAGGTAGAACGACTTTCAGAATGGGCGGGCGCGCACTTAACGTTCGCCACGAATCTGGCCACGGCCCTGAGGCCATTGAGTTTTGGACTTGTCATTGTGCTGTTCCTGATGTTTGAACCCAGAGGGATCGCCAACTGGTGGCGTATTGCGCGCTCATACGTGAAGCTGTGGCCTTTCCGGTATTAGCTTCTATCGGGGGGGTAAAAGATATTTTTGCGTGATGATGGGGTATTTTCGGTTTCGCTCGGCCGTAATGCCGGTTAATTACCACTTTTCAACAACGTAACTGCTCAACGCAACCTAACGCTAAGGAGGAAAAATGAAAAAGAAAAGCATGATCGGATGGATGTCTCTGTTGGTGGCTGTTACCATGTTAACCCTTCCCGTCCAGTCGCTTGCCGGAAAGGTGTATAAGCTCGGATTGTCGCTGGCCATTACCGGCCCGACTTCCGATGCCGGCAATCCCTATTCGAAGGGTGTTGAAGATTATTTCAACTTTGTCAATGATACGAAAATCCTGGGGGATGACAAAATCGAATGTACGATCCGGGACGATCAATACAATAACGATGTTACCAAACGAAATTTTGAAGACTTCATCTCACAGGGAATCGTGTTTTATCTGAACTATTCCACGGGCAGTACGCTGGCGTTGAAAAAAGACTTTGAGGAAGAAAAAATGGCGGTTATTCCAGCCTCTTTTCATGCAGGAAACCTGATTGATTCGCACTATATTTTTCTGCCCATCGCTTCTTATTCCACCCAGGCGATTGGTCTTGGTGAGTATATCGTAAAGAACCACAAAGGGGGCACGCCAAAAGTCGCCATGTTTATCCATCCTTCGGCATTCGGCCGAGGACCGGTTGAGGATCTGCAGAAAGCAGTCGCCGCTGGTCTCAAAATGGAAATCGTTGAAGTCGTTGAACACGGCAAGGACCTTGATAATACCGCCATGCTGCAGCGCCTTCTCAGTAAGGGCGTACAATATGTCATCTCCCAGACTGTTCAGTCCCCTGTTGCCACCATGCTAAAGGATGCAAGCGGCCTCGGGCTTGTGGCAAAATCCTTTGGCGAAGCGGGAAAGATCACCTTTCTGGGCTGCCATTACACGGGTGGCAACGATCTGATTGCCCTTGCCGGAGCTTCGGCAGAAAATTTCTACTGGACCACCTCCTATATCGTCACCAATGAACCAAGCCCGGGGGCAACAGCGCAGCTTGAGCTTGCCAAAAAATACAATCGTGACGAAAAGGCCGCCAATTCTCATAACTACACAAACGGCATGATGGTGGCTCAGGTAGCCACAGAGGTCATCAAACGAGCCAAAGCCGCAGGCAAGGAAATCACCAAAGTAACACTTTACGAAGAACTTCAGGCAATGAACGGAGACAAGGCTTTTTCTCCAGGAACAACGGTTGGACCGGTAACTTATTCAAAAACAGATCATACGGGCGTTGATACGCTGCAGTTGTATGTTGTTGGCGGGGGTGTTTTCAAGTCCGTGGGCACTCCTTTTATTCCCGTATTTGCGGAAAAGATCAAGTAGCAAAGATATCATAACACTGGAGGAGACGAACGCTTTGTAAACACTATCTTCCCCCCCCCTCCCGCTGGGGGGAGGAGGTGGAATAGTTTTAATCAGATGCAAATCAATTGTCAGGATTTAAAATAGCCGCCTTATGGATCAGAAAAAAAACGATAATCAACTCGAAGTCAATAACATAGAAGTCGTTTATAACGACATTGTTCAGGTGCTGCGCGGTGTCAGCATGAATGTTCCGGAAGGGCGCATCGTTGCGTTGCTTGGCACCAACGGCGCGGGGAAAACTACGACATTGCGGGCCATCAGTGGGTTGCTGAAACCGGAAAATGGCTTTATAAGGGAAGGGTACATTAAATTCAGAGATAAAGACATCACCAATCTGCTCGGTACCCAGGTGGTAAAGCTGGGTGCGGTACTGGTTCCTGAAGGTCGCCGGGTATTCAAGCACCTTTCTGTGGATGAAAATATCCGTGTCGGTTCCATTACCCGACGGGACGGAGTTCAGAATATTCGGGCCGATCGCGCGCTGATGTATAAGCATTTTCCACGGTTGGCCAACATCACGCACCGGATGGCAGGCTATTGCTCCGGTGGAGAACAGCAGATGATCGCCATTGCCAGAGCGTTGATGGCATCTCCGAAAATGCTCATGCTCGATGAGCCGTCCCTGGGGCTGGCGCCGCTGCTTGTTAAGGAAATCTTCGAGAACATCCAACTCATCAATAAAGAGATGAATACTACTGTGTTGGTGGTGGAGCAAAACGCCAAGATCGCATTGGGTATTTCAGATTATGCTTATATCATGGAGTCCGGTAAGATTGTTTTGGAAGGACCTTCGCGGGAACTTCAGGAAAACCCGGATGTCAAGGAATTCTACATGGGGATTACCCAGGGAGGCGGAAGGAAGTCTTTTAAGGAAGTTAAATCCTACAAGAGGCGCAAACGCTGGATGTAATGTTTGATAAAAACCTGGCAAAAGGAGAGAACGATGAAGTTTTTAGTGGGATATAACGGTTCGGATGTGGCCAAAGCGGCTCTCTCTGTGGCAAGGACCCATGCTGAAGTTTTTGGTGCTGAAGTTCTTATTGTGACCTCCATGGGGGGTGGGA
Organism: uncultured Desulfobacteraceae bacterium; assembly: GCA_903953895.1. Taxonomy (GTDB): domain Bacteria; phylum Desulfobacterota; class Desulfobacteria; order Desulfobacterales; family Desulfatirhabdiaceae; genus RAAP-1. Next base: position 25,383 of record CAJBLH010000066.1, read on the forward strand.
TGAGTGAAAATCCCGAAGACATCCGTAAAGCTGAACAGGGGCTGGCATTTGCGGAGCAATTTCTGAAAGAAAAAGAGATATCCTGTGAGGTTCATCAACTGGCGCGCGGCATGTCACCCGGCGAAGATCTGGTAAGATTTGCAAATGAAAAGGGTATCGACCAGATATTTGTCGGGGTGGAGAAGAAATCGAAAACCCAAAAAATAATTGTCGGATCAACGGCGCAGTACATCATTTTAAAAGCACCCTGCCCGGTTGTCAGTGTAAACCGCGCAACAAAGTAGTACAATCTATTCCTGTATTCATGCTCTTTTAATCTCCAGTTTTTTTTAATGGACATCCGAACAAATGGTTTTTATCGGGTATGGCATTTCAGAGCCATGTCCGGAATTTGGCTTGTGCCGGAAGTCTGGCCATTTCAGAGCCATGTCCGGAATTTGGCTTGTGCCGGAAGTCTGGCCAAGCACAACCTTTTTTCTCAAAAAGCTGAAAGATGAAAACAGGTGTACGCATAAAGGGCCTGTTTTTTTAGCTTGAAAGGATTCACGGGACTATTTCCATGGGACTTTATGATTTTTCCTTCTATGATCTGATTAATCGTAATGCGGTCGCTTTTGGCAGTTGCATCTGCTGGCTGGAAGTTGACGACGGCAGACAATTGACTTTCTCCGAATATAAAAACAAAGTGGATGTTTTGGCATTGGGGCTTACTCGCGCCGGAATTGAAAAAGGGGATCGCATCGGTGTGGTCGGGAAAAACAGCCTTGAATTTTTTTTGGTATATGGCGCTGCTGCGTTATTGGGCGCCATTGTTTTACCGATTAACTGGCGTCTTTCGGCTGATGAGGTTTGTTTCAACTTGAATGACTGCCAGCCAAAGATCGCCTTTGCCGATGCGGAATTTCAGCCTATGCTCGAAGATAGATGGGATGCGCTGCCCTCTATTGAAGCCCGTTATAATTTGAAAGCCGACCTTGGTGATGCGTTGAGATTCAGGTCGCTGATGGAGGAGTCCGGTCATGTGACGCCGGCGAATGTGGCGAGTACAGACGGTTTTGTCATTATTCATACTGCCGCAGTGGCCGGCCGTCCCCGGGGCGCGCTTCTGAGCCATGGTAATGTGCTGTGCGCCGGCATGCATTTCAATCATTACTTAGGGCTCTCATCCCGGGATGTGCATTTGAACCTTTTGCCTCTTTTTCATGTGGGCGGGCTCTTTATGGCCACCAGTACTTTCCATGCCGGTGCTTTAAATGTGAATATCAGTAAATTTGATGCCAAAACGGCTGCAAGACTGGTCCAAGAAAAAGGTGTGAGCCTGTGTTTTGATTTTCCGCCAATTCTAAATTCCATTTTACAGGCTGCAACGGAAGAGCATCTCGATATCCACTCACTTAGAGCTGTAGTCGGTCTTGGAACCCCTGAAGTGATCGAGCAATTTCAATCCTTAACCGGAGGCTCATATTACTGCATGTATGGTCAGACCGAGACATCCTGCCTGGCCACCATGGGGCGATATGGCGATCGGCCCGGGTCGGCCGGGAAAACCATTTTACTTGCGGATGTGCGGCTGGTGGATGATCATGAACACCCCGTTGCTGCCGGAGCAGTCGGTGAAATTACCGTTAAGGGCCCCATGGTCTTCAAGGGATATTGGGAGTTGCCGGAAGACAATGCTCATACTTTCCGTGAAGGGTGGCATCATACTGGCGATTTGGGGCGTTTCGATCCAGATGGATTCTTGTTTTACGCCGGTCGAAAAGCTGAAAAGGAGCTCATAAAACCCGGTGGTGAAAATGTCTACCCAGCAGAGGTGGAAAAGGTTATTCTTCAGCACCCCGCCGTGGCGCAAACGGTTGTCATTGGCGTACCGGATCCAAAATGGAAAGAGGGTATCAAGGCGGTTTGTCAGCTATATGCGGGGAAGAGCTTATCATCTGCGGAGCTGATTCGTTTTGTAGGGGAACGCATTGCCAGTTTTAAAAAGCCCCAGTACGTTGAATTCGTTGGCGAGCTTCCGCTGAAGGCAGATGGTTCCCTGGACCGGGAAGCGGTCAAATCCTTATATGGTAAAGCATAACCTGGCGACAAACACTTCTGAGAATCTATTGCTTTCAGGATAATGGTTTTGGGAAGGCAGCAGAGGGGGGATAGACCTTTTTCGGTCATCCCCACCAAGCCACGTATCCAGTTCCAACTGCTCCTGTTTTTCACTCATCTCATTGACCCTCCAGTTTTCACGCTAATTTTCACGGGCAACAATCCTTCCCATATCAAGGCTTTCTCACCGATTGCAACCTCCTGCTTCTGGTCAAATTGCTTACCGCTCATAGCGGTTTCGCTTTTCTTCTCGTTGGAGCAAGTGGTTCCTTTTTTGAAGTAGATTATTATAAATTCTGACTATCTAAAACAAATAAGTTGACAAGGTTTTTTTTTTGGGCTAAAAAAAAGCACTTCAAATTGACTGAGCGCTCGTTCATAATTATGGAATTTAATAAAGCTTACGTTTAAATATCAATGTGTTGATGCTTTTTTATCCAGAAGAGTTTTAAAAATATATATGATTATTTGACGATGAAACCTCATGCAGATGTCACTGTAAAACATTCCCTCGGAAGCGGAAATCCAGATCGTTACGGAGGATGTGAATATGGGTACTCGATTCCCGAAAATACCGAGCAGTGCCTGCTTCGGACAAATCATCAAACTGGCAATGAGATCGTGATAGAAAAAACCACATAAAGGGGAGAACTATGACTCACAACATGACGGATTACGACAAGACTTTTGCAGAATTTAAATGGGAAGTGCCGGAGTATTTTAATTTCGCAGGCGATATCATCGATAAATGGGCGCAAGATCCGAATAAACTGGCTATGTATTGGGTCAATGATGATGGTCTTGAAGCCAAACGAACATTTTTGGATTTCAGCAAGGCATCCAAGAGACTCTGCAATGTACTGGCTCAGAATGGTGTCAAAAGGGGTGATGTCGTGATGATCGTTCTGGGGCGTTCCATTGAATGGTGGGAAGTCTTCACGGCCTGTATCCGCATGGGCGTCATCATCGCTCCCGGAACCACCCAATTGACCTCCAAAGATCTCGAATATCGGGTCAATACCTCCAAATCCGTTTGTTTCATTACGGATAACGGTAATGCACCCAAGCTTGAGGAAGTCGCCGACAAATGTCCGACCCTGAAATGCAAACTGGTTATCGGCGGCGGCAGAGATGGATGGCTGGATTATACAAAAGTCGTAAATGCTGCTTCCGATGTTTTTGAAACAGCCAAGACTGCCAAAGACGAAGAAGCCATCGTTTATTTTACATCCGGCACCGTCGGGTTCCCCAAAATGGCTCTTCACACCCATACATCCTATCCATTGGGGCATCAGGTCACCGGAAGATTCTGGCTGGATCTCAAGCCCGAAGACATGCATTGGAACATCAGCGATACCGGTTGGGCCAAAGCCGCCTGGAGCAGCTATTTTGGGCCCTGGTTCTGTGGAGCCGCCCAGTTCGTTCACTGCACGGACCGCTTTGACCCCAAGAAAACACTCGAACTGCTGTCCAAATACCCGGTTACGACCATGTGCGGCGCACCGACCATCTACCGCATGCTGGTGCTTCAACCTCTTTCCGAATATAAATTCCCCACCCTTCGCCACTGTGTCGGCGCCGGTGAGCCTCTGAACCCCGAGATCATCGAGGTCTGGAAAAAGGCGACTGGCTGTACCATCCGGGACGGCTATGGCCAGACCGAAACCGTACTGTTGTGCGGAAGCTTTCCCTGCATCGAACCCCGTTTCGGGTCCATGGGCAAACCTACGCCAGGTTTTGACCTGCAGATCATCGACAATGACGGTGCCATCGTGCCTCCGAATACCGAGGGCGATATTGCGGTTCGCGTCAAACCGAACCGGCCCTTGGGCCTTTTCAAGGAATACTGGAAAGAACCCGAAAGAACCGCCAATGCATTCAAGGGCGACTGGTACCTGACCGGTGACCGGGCCTACCGGGATGAGGATGGGTATTTCTGGTTTGTGGGCCGCGCCGATGACGTTATCCTGACCTCTGGCTATCGCATCGGACCGTTTGAGGTTGAAAGTGCGCTGATCGAACACCCGGCTGTTGCTGAATCCGCAGTTGTTTCCAGCCCGGATGAAACCCGCGGTGAAGTGGTCAAGGCGTTTGTCATCCTGGCGCCGGGATATACCGCCAGCGAAGCTCTGGCCAAGGAACTTCAGGAGCATGTGAAAAAAGTAACCGCACCGTATAAGTATCCAAGAAAAATCGATTTTGTCACTGCACTTCCTAAAACGGTCAGTGGAAAGATTCGCCGCGTCGATCTGCGGAATGCTGAATGGGGAAAAAAATAATTCGACTTTAACCGGGGCTGGCCGTGCGACTGTAGCATCATGTCGCACGCGCTTCCCCATGCGAGATTGGAGGCATCAATGGCAGAAAAAGCTCAGGCAGCCCCTGCAGCCGCAGGCGCTCTGGTTCCCAAATGGGGACAACCTTTAACCGGTATCATCTCTTTGTCGGTATTTACAATCATTGCCCTGATCACCTGGTATATTTTCAGCGACCCCCGTGGGCCCGTAGGCTCTTTTCCTTATCCTTTCGTCATGTATCTGGCCATGATGATTCTTGTCGGGCTTTATCAGCACATGTTTTTAGGAGACTGGCCGTTCCAGAACATGTCTCAGCCCATGAGAGGCATCGTGGAAACCATCGTGAACCTGATTATTTCCTGGTTCATGATTCACATCGTGTTTTATAAAATCCTTGGTCTTGGGTTCAATTTTCTCAGCCAGGACAATCTAAACGCCATTGCAGAAGCAGGTAAAACCATACTTCCCAGTGGCAAGCCTTATGCTCTGGATTTTGCAACTGCAAAATCCAATCTGCATGCTCAGCGCGCCGTGGTGTGTTTTGTTCTGATCGGATTTTTCAGCTATCCGTTTGTCACGATTCTTTTTGGTAAATGGCCGGTTCGGCCCAGTGATCTGCCTCAGCCCCAGGCCGGCCTTCTGGAAATCGGCTGGTGTTCCATTTTGACGTTCTTCTTTTACTCCGTTTTGATCGTTCCCTTCTGGGGCTTGATATATGGCCAGCTTTTCGGAACTTCTTTTGGTCTGAATACGCCCTGGTGGACCGGCATTGCTGGTTTTTCCCATGTTCATTGGGTGTTTGGCTGGTGGGAATGGATGATTGTCATCCTGTTCATGACGGCCAATGTCTGGCGCGGCAAACCCTGGTCGGTCATTTCCCTGCCACAACCTGCCAAAGGTCTGGTTTCATTTGTTCTGATCGTTATCGGCGGATTTATTCTGTCTACGTTTTTCGTTAAACTGGCGCCGTTGTGGTTGAGTGATGTTCTGCATCACATGGACAAGGATACGGAAAAACTGCGGTTTCTTTGGTATCATGCGGCTGAAATTGCAGGATTTACCCTGATTCCATTTTTGGCATGGCATCATTATTTTGATGACATGGTTCCCATGGATGATGTGGATTCCTGGGCAGGATTTGGGTTCCGAACCGTAGGCGTGTTTGTGCTGTGCGCAATCAATTATGCTTTCTTTTATTATGGCGATTTTGGGCTGTGGGGCCTGGGTAATCCGCACTGGGATCATAAGTTCGTCCATGGTGAATCCTTGATCTGGAACTTCTGGTGGATTATTCCGCTGCTCTGGAACGAATGGTTCTTCCACAAATGGCCGTTCTATGAACACAAACATCACTAATGAAATATGATGGTTAGGGGGCTATGGGATTGCATTTTTAACACCTGTAGTCCCTCAGCACCCCCACAACCCCGCAATTCACTTAATTCTTGATCAGTAAACGCACTTTGATGTGTTAACATTCATCAAGTTCTATTAGTCCAGGAGGAGTTATGACCTTTGAAGAGATCAAAACAGCAATCCTTAATTTTAGCAGTGAAGATCAAAAACGACTGATAACGGAAGTCGTGCCTCAGATATGGCCAAAAGCCTGTACAGATAAGGCCTGCCTTGTAAAAATGCGTGAGTTGGTAGACGAGGAAACGGTTAAAAGCTACCGCGAACAACATATGGATGCGATTTAGGAGACAAAACGATATGGAAAATAAGAACGTTTTTTTTGATGTCTTGACCCCGGTTCATTTCATCAGTCGTTCTGCTCTGATTTATCCCAATAAAACAGCCGTAGTTTATAACGACATTCGTTACACATACCAGGAATTTTATTCAAGAGTCAATCGGCTGGCCAGCGCTCTTAAAAACATCGGCATTCAAAAAGGCGACAAGGTCGCCTTCATCTGTCCCAACATTCCGCCGATGCTGGAAGCGCACTTTGCCGTTCCCATGATCGGGGCGGTGCTGGTCAGCGTCAACATCCGTCTGGCGGCTCCGGAGATCAGCTACATCATCAATCATTCAGACGCCAAAGCTGTGTTTGTGGACAATGAATTTGCCGGAATCGTCAATCCGATCGTGAATGAACTGACACAGGTCAAAACCTTTGTGAATATCTGTGACATCAGCACCGACAGACCGCTGAAGGGCATGGAATACGAGGAATTTTTGGCTACAGGGTCTCCGACACCGATCGTTCCGAACGTGGATGATGAATATCAAAATATCACCATCAATTACACGAGTGGTACTACCGGACTTCCTAAAGGTGTCATGTACCATCACCGGGGTGCCTATCTGAATGCACTGGGCGAAATGATGGAAACCGGGTTTAATTCCACATCCGTTTATTTGTGGACGCTTCCCATGTTTCATTGCAATGGTTGGTGTTTTACCTGGGGAGTAACTGCGGTAAGCGGTACGCATGTTTGCTTGCGTAAAGTGATGCCGGATGAAATTTACAAGATGATCGATCGGGAAAAAATTACGCATCTTTGTGCCGCCCCGACCATCCTGATCGGCATGTCTACTTATGCCACTTCAAATGACATCAAGCTAAAGCGTGTTTTGCAGATCATAACGGCTGGAGCGCCACCATCACCGACCATCATTCAGAACATGGAAACCATCGGCGCTAATATCACGCATGTTTACGGATTGACCGAAGTGTACGGTCCGCATACTGTTTGCGCCTGGCACGAAGAATGGGCAGAGCTTTCACTTGAAGAAAAAGCCAAACTCAAATCCCGGCAGGGAGTTGCATATGTGGTGGCCATGTATGCGGATGTGGTTGATCCAGCTACCATGCAACCGGTTCCGCGCGATAGTAAAACCATCGGAGAGATTGTCATGCGCGGCAACAATGTGATGATGGGCTATTACAAAGACCCGAAGGCCACAGCTACGGCATTTGAAGGCGGCTGGTTTCACAGCGGGGATCTTGCGGTGATACATCCGGACAATTATATCCAGATCATGGACCGCAAAAAGGACATCATTATCAGCGGCGGTGAAAACATCTCCACCGTTGAAGTGGAAAACGTTATTTACCGCCATCCGGATGTTCTGGAAGTTGCTGTAATTGCTGTTCCGGATGAAAAATGGGGCGAGGTCGCCAAGGCGTTTGTGGTTCCCAAGCCCGGTGCCCATCCCAAAGCAGAGGACATCATCAATTTCTGCAAAGAAAGGCTTGCCAAGTTCAAAGCGCCCAAATCCGTAGAATTTGGTGAGCTGCCGAAAACCGCTACCGGAAAGATTCAAAAGTTCAAACTTCGGGATAAAGAATGGCAAGGCCGTGAAAAGCGGGTAAATTAAGACGCTTTTATCGTTTAGAAAATGCCTGTGATAAAGGTCTCCATTCATTGTGGAGGCCTTTTTTTTCTGCAATGATATTGTTTCCTGCCGCCAAGCCTTCCGGCATATAATCCTCGACCCGAATTTCTCCATATGCTATAGCTATCGACAATAAACCATCAAACCTCTTTTTCACCATGAGGGGGACTTCCGGTGAAACGTAAAACGCAATTACTGACGGCATGTTGTCTGTTGTTTTTATTCATTCTTTCCGGCTGTGTGCAGAAACAGCAACTGTTTGCCGCCCCAACGCTGTTGCCGGGAACCGATCGCAACATGCTGACTGCTGGCTACTGGATCAGCCGCCATCCATCGCCCGATACCGTGGTTTTGACCACGGAACAGATTGATGAACTCAATCATCACATTGAAAAAGAATTGAAAACAGTTGTGGATATCACCCGGATTCCGGTGCCTTATTCGGGCGCCCATCTTGTTGCGACCATGCAGAATGACATCGACCGTTTGCGGTCCAACCCCCTTTATCTTGCATCCGGCCGCCAGGCATCCGGTTCTTTTTATTCACGCATTTCCGAAGATATGGATATGGCGGCTATAAATCCGGCCATCAATCCTGGGTACGGGGTTGTAATCCGGTTCTCGGATCAGCGGGTATTGCCGACCTTAGAGCCGTTGTATGGCGACTCATCTGAAGTGGACTTCGACAGCCTTCAAAATAACGCTCTGGAGATCGGAACGCCGCTTCTACTCCTGCATTGGACCCGGGATCTGAAATGGACGTATGTTCGTTCACCTTTCAGTACCGGTTGGGTGGAATCCCGACATATCGCCAGATGTTCCCTGGAAGCGCTTGAGGATTTTATTCATCCATACCGCTTTGTGGTGGTGCTTCGTCCCAAGGCGGACATTTACCGCAATCCGGCCCTCACTTTCTCTGAAGAATCTGTGCAGATGGGGGTCCGGTTTCCGCTGATCGAGGCCGAAGAGAACGCATATCAGGTACTTATACCAATCAGTGATTCCCAGGGGTATCTGGTCAAGCAGCAGGGATATATTCTAAAAAATCACTCCAGTGAAGGATATCTGCCTTATACGGCCCGGAATATTCTTCAGCAGGCTTTTGAAATGCTCAATGCCCCATATGGCTGGGGAGGTATGTATGGCGAACAGGACTGCTCCCGGTATATTCAGCAGGTTTTTGCCACAGTAGGGGTGAATTTTCCCCGTAATTCGGCGGATCAGGCCATGGTTGGAAAGCGGGTTGCCGATTTTGATCCGGACACGCCGGAATCAATCAAAACCAGCAGTCTGGATCAAGCCATCGGTGGAATCACGACACTTTACTTGAAAGGACATATCATGCTGTATCTGGGAAAATCGGGCTTTTTACCGTATGCGATTCATGAAACCTGGGCTTTCCGGATGCGAAATGGCGGCCAGGATTCGACCTATAAGATCAACCGGGTGGCGGTAACGGATTTGGATATGGGAAAAGGATCGCTGAATGGTTCTCTGCTAGACCGTCTTAAATCTGTTCATCTCGTTCAGTAAGACACCCTGACGAAATTCACCTGATGAGATTCATGTTTGGATGATTGACTTTCAGAACTGCTCTCTTGGATTATTGCGCTGTAAACACATGCTGCCGGGTGAAATTCTTTTTCACCATCTGAAAATTCTTTGTTTATTGAATATAGGAGATTGATTAACGCTATGACCCCCTTTGAAATTGAAGTGCTTCAGTATCACATGGAGCCCAGACCGGGCAAAATCGAAGTCGTGCCCAGCAAGCCCTGTCTTTCCCAGTCCGACCTTTCCCTGGCTTATACGCCGGGTGTGGCCATTCCCTGCATGGAAATCAAAAAAGATCCGAATCTGTCCTTCGATTACACCACAAGGGGCAATCTTGTGGGCGTTATCACCAACGGTACGGCGGTGCTGGGCTTGGGCAATATCGGGCCCCTGGCCGGAAAGCCCGTTATGGAAGGAAAAGGCGTTCTTTTTAAACGGTTTGCCGATATCGACGTCTTTGATCTTGAACTCGACATCCGTGACAAGGATGAATTCATACGTACTGTCAAAAGTCTGGAACCGACGTTCGGTGGCATCAATCTGGAAGACATCAAGGCCCCGGACTGCTTTTATATCGAAGAAGAACTCATCAAACAGATGGCCATACCGGTGTTTCACGATGATCAGCATGGAACAGCCATCATTTCCAGTGCAGCACTGCTGAATGCTTGTCTTGTGACCCATCGCGACATGGCCGATGTACGCATTGTGATCAACGGCGCCGGCGCTGCCGGTATTGCCTGCGCCAAGATGTACGTGACGATGGGCGCCCAGCAGAAAAACATCATTTTGCTGGATTCGACCGGTGTTATTTTCAAAGGCCGAACCCAGGGCATGAACCCGTATAAGGAGGCGTTTGCCCTGGATACCCCCATGCGGACACTGATGGATGCGTGCAAGGGCGCAGATGTGCTGGTGGGTCTCTCGGCCAAAGGCGCCTTTACCCCGGAGATGCTCTCTGTGATGCGAGACAACCCCATTATTTTCGCTCTGGCCAATCCAGACCCCGAAATTGGTTATTATGAGGCCAAAACCATCCGGCCAGATGCCATTGTTGCAACCGGCCGGTCCGACTATCCCAACCAGGTTAACAATGTTTTGGGCTTTCCTTTTATTTTCCGGGGTGCTCTGGATGTTCGGGCCAAGGCCATCAACACGGAAATGAAAGTGGCCGCGGTTCGGACCCTGGCGGAACTGGCCAGAGAAGATGTGCCGGATTCGGTGATCCGGGCCTATGGCGGAAAGCCCATGCGATTTGGCCCGGATTACATCATTCCAAAGCCGCTGGATACTCGGGTACTCCTGAAAGTCACCCCTGCGGTGGCCAATGCCGCCGTGGAAAGCGGGGTTGCCAGGGTGAAGCTTCCCAGCCATGACACCTATATCCAGGAGTTGGAAACCAAGCTGGGGCCGGAACGGGAAGTGATGCGTAAAATCATTTTTTCGGCTCAGCAGAATCCCAAGCGGATCGTCCTGCCGGAAGGCAATCATCCGGTCATACTGCGAGCAGCTTCTCTGGTGGTCAAAGAAGGCATTGCAAAGCCGCTTCTGCTGGGCAATGAAGAGGAGATCCGTTTTCTGGCCAGGGATATGAATATTTCCCTGGATGGAATTGAAATTATGGATCATTTAAAGAGCCCGCTGTTTGATGATTTCACCGAAAAACTCTTTGCAGCACGGGCCAGAAAAGGATGGTCTCCTGCGGAAACCCGCTGGCAGCTTCGGAACCGGTACACCTTCGGCGCCATGATGGTCCGGGAAGGTCTGGTTCATGGCCAGGTACACGGTATCGGCAGATCCTATCCGGATGCTATCCGGCCGGTACTCCAGGTTATTCCGCGAAGACCCGGGGTATCGGTTGTGGCAGGACTTTATATGATGATTTTCAGGGGGCATACCCTGTTTCTGGCGGACACCACGGTCAACATTCATCCCAGTTCCGAGGTTCTGGCCGAGATTGCGATTCTGTCCGCCGAAATGGTGGGATTTTTTGATGTCAAGCCGATCGTGGCCATGATTTCCTTTTCCAATTTCGGCTCCACCCCTCATCCGGATGCCAAGAGAGTGGCGCGGGCCGTCGATATTGTGCGGACCAGAAGGCCCGAGCTGATCATCGATGGGGAAATGCAGGCCGATACTGCCGTGTCGGCGGAGATATTGAACCGGCTCTATCCCTTCAACCGATTGGGTGCGCCGGCCAATGTCCTGATTTTCCCGAACCTGGATGCTGGAAATGCGGCTTATAAGCTGCTTTATCATATGGGAGGGGCAAAGGCGGTCGGCCCCATTCTAATGGGAATAAGCAAGCCTTTTAACGTGGTTCAGCGGGATACGGACATGGAAAATGTGGTTAATGTGATTGCGTTCACCGTGGCCCAGTCTCATGGCGATTGTGAAAGTTCCAATTGTCCTTTGGAGTAAGATTTTTCATTGTCGTTTGCAATAGTAAGGGCGGTTTTTAAACCCGCCCCTACGAAGGCGTCATCACAAACGCACCATGAAATCAGATATGCTTCAATCAAATGGCGTCAGGCTTTCATACCCGTTTTCCGTAACCAGCAGGGTCTGTTCAAACTGGGCCGAGAGCCTGCCGTCCTCTGTAACGGCTGTCCATTTGTCATCAAGAATGCGTAAATATCGGGCGCCGATGTTGATCATGGGTTCAATGGTAAAGACCATGCCCGGCAACAGCATAAAACCATCACCTTTCTGACCGTAATGGAGAATCTGCGGTGGTTCATGAAATTCAAACCCGATGCCGTGTCCGACAAATTCCCGAACTACGGAACACCCCTGACTTTCCGCATAATGTTGAATGGCCCATCCGATGTGACCGGTGGTGTTTCCGGGCGTTATCATCGACATGCCCTGGCGCAAACACTCCCGCGTGACGTTAACGATTTTTTGAGCGTCGGGTCCGGGAGTCCCGACAAAAAATGTCTTGTTGGCATCTGCAAAATAGCCATTAAGGATAGGTGTCACATCCACATTCACGATGTCTCCATCCTGAAGAACGCGATTTCCGGGGATGCCATGGCAGATCACTTCATTCACCGAAACACAGACGCTTTTGGGATACCCCCGGTAATTCAATGGTGCGGGTATGGCGCGGTTTCTGAGCGTAAATTCATGGATTATGGTGTTGATCTCTTCTGTCGTGATCCCGGGTCTGATGATGGATTCAGCCAAATCCAGGGAATCCAGGGCCAGACGCCCGGCTTTTCGAATACAGTCAATATCTTCAGGGGTTTTGAACCGGATCTTATATTTTCGGCTGTATTCATTTTTAAGCAGCGGTATGGAAGCAATCCCGGCCTCCCGGGTTTTGGATGCGCAGCATTTTTTGTACTTCCGGCCGCTGCCACAAGGACAAAGGCTGTTGCGGCCCAGTTTATCGGACTTTATCTTCAAGACAACTCCTTGAAAGCCATCAGTAAATAGGTAATAGGGTGTCAGCAATTGGCAACCACCGAATTTATGTTTTATCCATTTGCTGCCTACTGATAGCTGATAACTCTGTTATTTGGCTTTGACGCCGATGTGGATAACGGCGATGCCGTTGGTCAACCTGGAGAATGTAACATCTTTGAACCCGATTCCTTCCAGCATTTCGGCAAGCTCGTCCGGTAGCGGAAAAAGGCGGATGGTTTCCGGCAGGTGGATATAGGCTGAGCGGCTTCCGGCAATCAACTGGCCGAGCCAAGGCATGATGAAAAAAGAGTAAATGTCGTACAGCCATCTGAAGACTGGCGAAACCGGTTTGGAGAATTCGAGACACATCAAGCGGCCACCGGGTTTAAGCACCCGGTAGAGTTCTTTGAAGCCGCTATCCATGTGGGTGACATTTCGAATGCCGAAACCCACCATTACAGCATCGATGCTTTGGTCCGGGAATGACATGGATTCAATATCGCCTTGAATATACCGGATTCGCTTTCGAATGGCAAGATGGTTTTCCTGCGTTTTCCCTGCTAGAATCATATCCCGGTTGATGTCATACAGCACCACCTCTCCGGATTGGCCTACCTGACGGTATGCCAAAATAGCAAGATCGCCGGTACCGCCGCAGACATCCAGCACCCTGTTTCCAGGCTTTAACTTCAAGGCGCGTACAGCGGCCCGTTTCCATAAATAATGGATGCCAAAGCTCAGGATGGTATTCATCATGTCATAGGATTCGGCAACCGAATTGAAATGTCTGCGCACATATTGCACTTTTTCATGCTCTGGTACCTGGTAAAACCCATAGGTGGCCAATTTTTCGCGGGTCAGTCGGGAAATCAGCCTGGCGCGCTGCACGCGCTCGTTCAGCCAGACGGTTTTTGGAAAAGACATGGTTTAATCTCCTTTTTTGTCGGCTTCCAGGCTCTGGTTCGAGAGCGCCGACAGAAGGACGGCATCCTGCATCAACGTGAGCAGACGGGTCAGGCTTTTTCTGCCGGCCTCTTCAGGCATATCCACATAAGGATAAAGCTCCAGGCTGATATCGTGGGCATATTTCAACCGGGCCATGGCTTCAAAAATCTTTGAAAAGCAAATGGCGCCCTGGCCAACGATCAGGTGATTGTGAATCCGACTGGGAGCGATATCCTCGATATGCATATGCCCGATCCATTCAAAGAGATCCTCGAATGCCGCGTGGGGCTCCTCTCCGGCACAGAAAAAATGGCCGATATCAAAGTTGAGGCCCACGGCTGCCGATCGAATATCACGAATAAACGCTTTGAACTGGGCGGAGTTTTCCATTAGAAGGTCCGGTTCTGGCTCGATCAGTAGCTTGATGTTCAGGGATTCGGCTGTTGGAATCACTTGATCCAGCCCCTGGTGAAACAGCCGAATGGCTTCAGGCCTGGAGATGCCATTCAAGGGACCGCCGGGCGGAATGGAAATATTGCTGCAACCGAGGTACTTTGCGATCCGAAGGCATTCTTTTGTGTGCTGAACTCGAATTCGGCGCTGATTCGGATCAGATTCGATCCAGGATGGCAGATAAGTATCGCCGACAGCAAACAAGGTAAAGCTGTTCAAGTTTGTTATTTTCAGGTCCAAACGCTCGACTGCATTTTTGATCTCACGCAGGTCGGTATCCTGATAGTCCGGTGGATAGAGATGGGGCCGGTCGCACATGATTTCAACCCCTTTAAATCCCAGTTCAGCGATGCGTTCGAGGGAATCCGCAAGTGAATATTTGACAAAAGCATTGGTGCTGTAACCCAGTATCATGGAATAAATTCGTCTCCTGGCTGTTGGTGTTTGTAGCGAATCATCAACTCCCTGCCCTTCCGGGAAAGGGTTGGGTGGGATACAAAAGGGATTGTCTCTCTTCCCTATGGAGCGGGTCGGGGTGAGAAAAACCAGAATCTCAGATTGAGACCGCTTAAATTATAAATGGGAGTAGAAGAGGATGTCTCTTTCATGACAGGCTGCAGCGATACTCGTTTTCAAGCGATTGCAGGCAATTGAGCTGTTCCTGAAAGGTTATCGGCGGGCAGTCTCCCATGGGTTTTTTGAAATAGAACCCCAATTCCGGAATCAGCCCTTTTCGTCCGGATGTCGAAAGAGCCGCCATCCATCGGGCCAGATCCAGAACCATAGGCGCCGCCAGAATGGAATCTCTCCCCTGAAGATTGATGCGGATACTCATGGGAAGGCCGAAAAGGCCGATAAGATCGATGACATCCCAGGCTTCCTTAGCGTCCCCCCGGGGGGGGTAGTAGTCGATATGAACCTTGTGTGACGGGGTCCCGTATTTTTCTCCGACCGGATATCCCAGGATGTCATCGAGAAGATGGGTTTTGTTGGCCAGTTTGCCGGCCGCCCTTTCCGGGTCCATTAAATTCTTTCCATCGGCATTTCCCAGGATATTCAGGCTGTACCACCCATCTACTTGAAGATTTCTAGCTTTTAGGGCCGATGCCAGAACCACCTTGAAATAGGTTTGGCCGGTTTTACCGTCGCAGCCCGCCAGGCAGACGCCGTTTTTGACTGCGTGCTGAATGATGGCCGGGCATTCGAGAGGATTGGGAGTGAAGTTGACAACCGGAATTCTGGAAGATATGGCGGCCAGAGCGTATGAGAGATCGGGAAATTCCGATGCGCCTGGGTGATCCATGATTTCGGCGAGGGTCTCCGGCATGTGTGGCGTTTCTGCGGCGCAAGCCGGCAGCAGATTGATAAAAACAGGTAAGGCATCCGGAAAAAGGGTTTTCAGAGACGCCATGTCCTGCATGATATGCTGTACCTGAGCCGCTCTGCCCAGATCGGCGCCGGGGGAAGAAAAAACTGTAATCCCGTCGATTTCATCCTGGTAAGGCTCCCAAACGGTTTTTGGCAGAACGCCGTGGCGGGTGATGGCGCTTGTCATGGAAAGTTCGGCCATATCCCAGCCGGCAAGATCAATTGCTTGCTGAGGAAAAAGCCCGGAAAATTTACCGGCTGTTGTTAGATATGGGAGTACACTGTCTGGATGATGTTTCAACTGGGTAACGGCTGCAGCAAGGGTAGAGCCGATGGCGCCTTTTGCGCCGGCAACCAGTAACAAAAGCGACTTGTAACCATTGAGGTTAAGGAACATGTATAAGCCTCGGTAATCATGGAATGGCTTCTTCCGAAGTCATTATGATAAATTTTATTGATTTCAGAATATTATCCAAAATTGAGCTGATGATCAAGTTGATTCGTGATTTATTTGAAAGAAGTCGGGAGCTGAATGATCATTTTATTTAGAATTGCGGCTGAGCTAACGGGGCAGTAAACGGATGATTGAATTCACCGCGGCAATTATCTATGATAAGAGCTTCAAATTTGGGGGAGGCTGGTGAAAACGTACTCAAGTGCAAGTTAAACAAAAAAGGAGAACCGTCATGTTTTTCAGAACCATTTTTCGACAAATTGCTCGAATCGGCACTGCATTCCTGTTTGGATCATTGATATTATTCACATCTGCACCCTTCCTGCAAGCCAGGGATTATACACAAGTCGAAAAAAAGGCGTATTTTGCCGCGATCCGCAACGCACAAACCCCTACCCAACAAGAAGTTTCCCGAGGGCTCCTGGCTATTGTTCCGGGACAAGATCGCATCAATGCAGAGCGGACGCACGGTGAAGGTATTCGCTGGGAGGCAGAGCCGGGAAACTCCCGGATTCTGGTCGTCTCGTTCATGTCCAGAGCCAATTACGATAAATATTATCGAGATAATCTTGAACAGCATCTGGATTCCTATGCCCTGAAAAAAAGTCTGTGGGTTACCGTGGCGCCAGAGCTGTCCTGGTATTTTTCACGCAACCCGTTATGCCCGCCTTCCGAAGGGCGTATGATACAGGCCCTTGGACTGAATCCTGCCATGGATTATGAGGTTCTTCTGGAATTGTGGGTCGATGCTAAAGATATGTTTCGGCCCGCTCCGGATCCGGAAGTCACCGATCATGAATCCGAACTGGCCGTCCAGATCGGAGAAAACCAGTGGATACTTCCCTCCGATACGAACCCTTTCGTCAAACTGGACGACTCCCAGATGTATATGGACAGTGCCTGGTCGACGCCGGTGACATTCAGAGACTGGTTTGTCAACCGGGCACAGACAATTTATACGACAACGAACGAAGCGGATCCAAACACCTGGGGCTGGCCTTGGACGCGTCTGGGGTACACCTACGACTGGAGCAAACCTTTTTCTGCGGTCGGGCTCAGTGAGTTCATTCTCAAAATCAATCCTAACCAGAACGGCGGAGAAGTTACTGTGAAGCTGGAAAAGGCAGTCGACTGCCTCAATGCCGAATGGAACCAATATTTTCACTGTGGAGATTACGATGAAGAAAGATAAATCAGCAGGTATTTCCCCCGGTCCGTTGGCTTAGGCGGTTTTTCTGCGATTGTTTATCATAAAAATCGCTATCTACCTCAGCGAGGTGGGAGGTTTTCTTTACGATTATATTTTTTGAGTTGCCCTACCAGTTTTCAGGGGGGATTGAAGCTTGATTTGTCGGAAGCAAAAGTTTACAATCATTCATGCTGTTAGACTCAAAATCCGTTTATCGAAAAGTGATCATCCCCTGGTATGATTCCGATTTTGTCTGTATCGCAACCCTTCTGTTCACTGGATTCGTTCTGATATTCGGGGTATGCGGAATTCACGTGGCTTATGAAACACCGGACAGCCGGCAGTACATCTGGATTCCCGGCCTGGTATTCGCCATGGGCCTGCTGGTTCTCATTTCCGTCAGTATTCGATTGATCACGCGGTATGTTCAGCGATTGGACAGGTAAGTCCGGCCATGTGCGGATAGAGAACCTCGATAAAATGGTGAAGGATTTTGGCGGTTACCCCCCAGATAGTAACGTCTTCATAGGGATAAAGAAGTGTGTACACATCCGGCAGCCGTCCGTGATAGCCTTCACGCACGTGGATGTTCACCAGCGTTTCCAGCGGAATTTTCAGGGTACGGGAAATTTCTTCCGGATTGTGCCGGAGCGTGCCGTTTCCATCCCAAAATCCCACAAACGCCTGAATATCTTTATGGTTGATCGTTTGAAAATGCCCAAGACTTCCCACGTAATCCACCCGATCCCGCGGGATGTTGAGTTCTTCCTGTAATTCCCGAAATCCGGCATCCATGGCGCTGTCATCCTCCGGATCGATATGTCCTCCCGGCAGTGCTACCTGGTTGCGCCAGGGATAGCCTTCGGTGTCTGCTTTCTGAATGGCGAGAATATGAGGATTTCGTTTGTTGAAAACGAGCAGGAATACGCTTGTGGATTGATACTGGCCGCCTTCAGGGGGCCCCGGATGCAGCGCAGCGTCCATGATGGTTTTCAAGCATGATTTATTCATGAACATTTCTCACTGAAATCTCCGGTCATTTTATGTAAATTCATAAAGCCATCTGATTCCGATGAACAATCAAAGATTCATCGTACTTTGCACGATCGTAGGGGCGGATGTGAAACTTGCCCCTATTTGACTTTCATGAAATCCTTGAAAGCCATTTGTTTATAACTGTCGGTCTGAATAAATTTCAATATCGGCAGGAGATTATCGGCCGGGATATATCCGGGATAATTGCTGATCTGTTCACCGGTTTCAGAAACAAACCAGTTGGACGGCAACCCGCGAACTTTATATTTGGAAGCCAACGTGCTTTCTTTGTCGGAATTCACCTTGACGGCAATGAAGTTCTTGTTCAGATAAGAAACAATTTCAGGGTCCACGAAAGTTCCCTTGTCCATTTTTGTACAGTAGCCGCACCAGTCAGCAAAAAAATTGATGAATATTTTTTTGTGCTGGCTTTTTCCCAAGGTCATGCCCTCTTCATAGTTATACCATTTGATGGTTTCGGCGGAGAAGCACATAGAAGGAAAGGTCGTTACCAAGAGGGTCAGGCTCAGCAGGAAACAAACAAAAATGCGATTCATGGTGAATATCCTTGTCGTTGCAGATTGAAAAATTATCAGGGAAAAAGAACCATTTTATTTAGAACAAGCGACAATCCAAGTAATATCAATAGAATGCCTGATATTCGATTGAAATATTTCAAAGCGCGAGTTGCCTTTTTTAAAAACACCAGCATGACATCGATGAAGATGGACAGTGCCATGAACGGAATGGCCAACCCCAATGAATAGACGCTTAATAGTGCGATCCCTTCTCGAACGGTCTCTTTGCTGCCAGCGATAATCAGAATGGAACCCAGTAGGGGGCCGATGCAGGGGCTCCATCCGGCGCCGAATGCCATTCCCACCAAGAATGTTCCCATAAAATGAATAGGCTTTTTATCCAGATGTACGCGTTTTTCAAATTCCAGTGCATTGAAACGGAGCCATCCGGTCAGGTGAAGGCCCAGAAACATGATCAGAATTCCCCCAATGATACGAATAGGGGTGCTGTATGTCTGGACAAAACTTCCCAGATAAGATGCGGATGCGCCCATCAGGATAAAAACGGCTGAAAATCCAAGCACATAGGCAATGGTTGAAAGGATCACTTTTTTTCGGATTCCGTTTTCACATCCGGTCAGCTCATCCATCGTAAAGCCGCTGATGAATACGAAGTATGCGGGAATGAGCGGCAAAATACAAGGGGAAAAAAAAGACAAAAGGCCGGCTATCAAAGCTGCCGGATAGCTGATGGATTCTGTAAACATGGACTCACTGTATAAACGGGTTAAGGGTTGATTCGAATACCATTTGAAAGCATAATCAAAAGGTCAATGATTGTAATAATAGCGATTCGACATATTGTTTGATGATGAGCATGTCTAAAATAAGCGGCTACACTATCTGCTGCCGATTTCCCTCGCTTTTTCGGCAGCAGCGGCGATGGCATCGACGATAGCCTGTTTGAAATGCCGAGTTTCAAGCACTTTCAGTGCGGCTTCCGTGGTGCCGCCCGGTGTTGTGACTTGCCTGCGTAAATGTTCGGGGGAATCACCCCGATCCTCCAAAAGCTTGACCGCTCCTTTGATGGTGGTCAGAACCAGCTCCGAAGCTTCCGTTGATGGGAGACCGACCTTCATACCGGCTTCTATCATGGACTCGATGTAATAAAACACATAGGCCGGGCCGGAGCCGGATATAGCGGTTACGGCGTCCATATCCGCTTCCTTGAACGCGATCACGTTACCCATGGCTTTCAGGATTCTGCCGGCTATCGATAAGTCGTCCGGTATTGTCTGACTGTTGGGGCTCATACCGGACATCCCGGCCTGAACCAGAGACGGCGTATTGGGCATGACCCGAATGATGGGAAGATGGCTGCGGCTGCCGGCATCCAGGGATGGATAGAGGCAGTTTTCGATTTTTGAAATGGGAATGCCGGCGGCAATGGATATCACAAGCTTTCTGTGGATGATCCGATACGCTTTGTCGGCGGAAATGTCGGAAAGAATGGGAACGACATGGTGGGGCTTGACCGCCAGAACGACAATGTCGCAATCCGAAAAAAGACGGGCATTGTCTTCCGTCACATGAATGCCATAAGCCCGCTTCAGGATATCGAGCCGCTCCGGACTGATATCGCCTGCCGTAATGGCGGACGGCGCAAAGACGCCAGCCTGAATCAGTGCGCCGATCATGGCTTCCCCCATGGTTCCGGCGCCGATGAATCCGATGGTTTGATGCATATTTTTCATAACGATCCTTTCAATAAATGGCGATTTTCACATCTGTCTGTCTCTATATCATACCGCGAAAAAAAGTGAAACTCATGCAGGACAATCGCTGATCGTTCACAGTTCACTCTCGACGGTGAACGGTAAACGGTGAACGTTTTTCTTGCCATATCGGCATACGGGTGATACGAAATCATTGTCAATCGCTTGATAACCCTTTAAAAAAGGTGATGCCATGACTGTCAAACCCGATGTTAAATATACGCCCGAAGAGTATCTGAAAATGGAAAGAGAAGCGTTGTACAAAAGTGAATATTTCGATGGTGAAATATTCGCCATGTCCGGTGCCAGCAGAAAACATAATTTGATTACCCTGAATGTGTCGTCCGGATTGCACCAACAGTTACGAAAGAAAAAATGCGAAGCTTATACAAATGATATGCGCATAAAAATCTCTTCGACAGGGCTTTATACTTATCCGGATATCGCTGTCGTATGCAGTCCGCCCCAGTTTGACGATGCTTTCAGCGACACGCTGCTCAATCCCGATGTTATTGTCGAGGTCTTGTCACCGTCAACGGAAGCCTATGACCGGGGCGCCAAATTTCGGAATTACCGGTCTGTCCCCTCTCTTTCCGAATACCTTATGATTCATCAGGATACCTGCCATGTAGAGCATTTTGTTCGCCAGCCCAACGGCGCGTGGCTGTTTCAGGAATATTTAACATCCGATGATGTTTTGAAAATCGAGGCGATCGGCTGTGAGTTAAAGCTGGATGATATTTATGAAAAGGTGGATTTGGCAACATATGAAAACATGCCTGTTAATCGTTGATCCACAAAATGATTTCTGCAACCCGAACGGTGCGCTTTTTGTGCCGGGCGCCGATGCGGATGCCGTTCGACTGGGTGCCATGATCGACCGGATTCGGTCGAAACTGGATACCATCAAGGTGACACTCGACAGCCACCATCGACTCCATATCGCCAACCCGATTTTCTGGCGCAATGCTGCCGGCGATCACCCGTCCCCTTTTACTATCATCACGAAGGAAGATGTGCAAAACAGCCTGTGGATGCCGTTCGATCCTGGGCTGTATGCGCGGGTGCTGTTTTATACGGAACAACTCGAGAAAAACGGCCGATATCAATTGTGCATCTGGCCGGAACATTGCCTGATCGGCGCCTGGGGGCAGACAGTGGCGGACCCGGTGTGCCAATCGCTGCTGAGATGGGAGGATCGTCCGGCTGTGGTCAACTGGCTGGCCAAAGGAAGCAATATATACACCGAACATTATTCGGTCGTTCAGGCTGATGTTCCGGATACATCCGATCCCGGAACGCAGTTGAATACGGTTCTCCTGAACGATCTTCAGTCTTATGACGTCATCGGGTTTACCGGTGAGGCTCTCAGCCATTGTGTCGCCAATACCGGCCAGGATATTGTGGCCAACTTCGCGTTCCGATATATCCGAAAGATACACCTGATAACGGACTGCTCTTCCAGTGTTCCAGGCTTTACCCATATTGCAGACAGTTTTCTTTCAGAGATGAAGGCATCCGGGATGCAGTTCTGTACCTCGGTGGATTTTCTAACATAATTTCTATTGATTATCCGAGTTGACTGCATACTAATCCGATGCTGCCGATACCATCAAGGTTGGTATTTTGCATTCCCTTTCCGGCACCATGGCCATCTCTGAAACCGCGCTGAAAGAAACCGAGCTGATGACGATAGCCGATATCAACGCCAAGGGGGGCGTTTTGGGCAAACAACTGGAACCGGTGGTAGTCGATCCAGCCTCGAACTGGCCTCTTTTTGCCGAAAAGGCCAGCCAGCTTCTGACTCAGGATAAAGTGGCCGTTGTCTTCGGTTGCTGGACCTCGGTTTCCCGTAAATCGGTTCTGCCCGTCTTCAAGGAATTGAACGGGTTGCTTTTCTACCCGGTACAGTATGAGGGGGAAGAGCTTGAGAAGAACATGTTTTATACCGGTGCTGCGCCGAATCAACAGGCCATTCCCGTAGTCGAGTATCTGATGAGCGAAGACGGCGGCGTCGCCAAACGATTTGTTCTTCTGGGTACAGATTATGTCTATCCGCGGACCAACAACAAAATCCTCCGTGTTTTTCTTAAATCAAAGGGCGTGGCTGAACTGGACATCATGGAAGATTACACGCCGTTTGGTCACAGCGACTATCAGACCATCATTGCCAACATCAAAAAATGCAGCGGATGGCGGGGGACGCTCTTTTCTTTCTTCTTCTTGTTCCTTGGTCCGCCACCGCTGATTTTTGCGTTACCCCTCAAATAACAATAAATATGATTTGACGATCGATTCATTTGTGGGTATATTGTAATTACATTAACCACAATTGGAGGCGAAAATGGCGACTTTAATCAGAATAGGAAATTCGCAGGGTATTCGTATTCCAAAGGCGATAATCGAGCAAGCACGATTAGAAGACAAGCGATTGGAATTCAAAATAATCGACGACGGACTGTTAATTCAACCTGTTAAGAAGAACAGAGAAGGCTGGAAAGAACAATTTGATAAAGCTCTTAAATCTCAAGAATCAAGCGAAGCGGATCAGGAATGGTTGGATGCCCCATTGGTAGATGAAGCGGACTGGGAATGGTAAAAAAAGATGTTCATAGATTTGAGATTTGGCTGGTTCAACTTGATCCGACACAAGGTTCTGAAATTAAGAAAACAAGGCCTTGTGTTGTTATCTCCCCTGATGAAATGTCTGCGCTGAAAACTGCGATTGTTGCTCCAATGACATCCAATGGATTTAGCTATCCAACCAGAATTCAATATACATTTCAGGGTAAAAAAGGATTGATCCTGCTTGACCAAATGAGAGCCGTTGACAAATCCAGGTTAATTCAGAAACTTGGTGTAATTTCCCAAAACGAGCAGATAAAAATTATCAATTGTATGCAAGAGCTTTTCGCGTATTAAGGGGGTAACCACGGCATCAAGTCGACGGCAAAAAGCCGCCGCGCCTTATGTCGTCAGCCGCATTTTCGTAAATTGTACTTTATACTTCGACAGATAAAATGATAAGGAGCCACATAGTGCTGGTTTTCAAAGAAACAAAGTTCATCAAAGCTCCATTTGAAAGTGAAGCTGAACTGGAGCAGGTCATCGTTGATAATTACGAGTATTTGTTTGGCCCCGACTCCTTTTATCTACCCAAAACGATCATTAAAACAGGAGACGGTGTTGGAACCATACCTGATGGTTTTGCAATCGATATCGGCCAAAGAAAGTGGTACATCGTTGAGGCAGAATTGGGACATCACGATGTTTGGAATCACATCGCAAAACAAGTTTCAAAACAAATTGTCGCATCGCTTCAACTGACAACGAAACAAAAGTTAGAAGATATTTCAGCAGAAATGTATGAAAAAGATGACTATACAAAAGAAAAATTTACCAACTTGGGGATTTCTTCTGTAAATGTCAGAAAAGTTATTCGTGACATTTTGCTTGATGATCCAGTAATTGGCATTCCGATTGACAGCATCCCTAACGATCTAAAAGATTGGGCGCGCCAACTGAGACACAAAGTCAAATTATGGATTGTCAATAAATTTGTAGAATTAAACAACATCGAAAATATTGTCTTCGAATTTCCTGAAGAATTCAAACCTGCTCTTGACACAGAAGAAGAAAGTGAACCTCAGAAGCCAAATACCGAAATCGCCCAATATGATGTTGAGATTATTGATCTAATTTCGGCAAATCTGTTGAAAACTACAGGCAAGCTTTATATGTCATACAAGCCACGCAATGGACAGCAGAAGAAATATGAAGCAACAATTTCCAAAGACGGGTCGTTAGAAGTATTGGGGCAAACATTTAGTGCGCCAAGTTATGCCGCACTGGCTGGTATTCAAGATGCTGGAAGTGATCGAAAAACTGTAAATGGATGGACATCATGGAAAACCGAGAACGGCCAAACGTTATCTGAACTTCGAGAAAAACTCTTAAATACACCTACGAGCCCGAGCCCCTAAACGAATAAGGATAGATTGTGAGAGCGAAGCGAACCACAATCTTATCCGTTTGGTTGGACAAGCCCGGTTACTTTATAAAGGAAATATCTTTTTTTAAGAAGGGGTTTCAAGAGAAGCTTTAACAAGATGCGCTTTTTTCAGAGCGATGGGTAGTATCAGCATTTTTGCATGCTTAATAACAACTTGAATTATTTCATAAAGTCTTAAACCTCCTGATAGAAGTTACTGCCAG
>CAJBLH010000067.1 GCA_903953895.1 uncultured Desulfobacteraceae bacterium
ACAGGCCGCTTTGTGGACAGGTATCGAGTGTAATGATCGGATGTTGAACTGCTGTGCCGATGTGGATGTGGCATCTATTTTTGAATCGGAACCGGATAAATTCTCTCAACCCGTTGTGAATGATTTAGGCAGAACCATCACAGCTCCAGATTTCAGGAAAAACCGTCAAAAGGCTTTGGCCCAAGAGTTGTTGAAACCCAAGTACCATACACATGGATTCAGGACGGCTGATCTGTTGAAAAATCGTATCACCCTGTACGATGGCCTTCCCCGTTGCCAAATCTTTTGTTTTGTTCCATAGATTTCTGGCATTCTGCACCAGGACATCGCGGAAAGCTGTATAGCCGCCTCTTTCCGCCTGATGGCCGATGACATACATTTTTCCGATGTTTTCGGCTTTGATGACTACATCACTCATTAATTCGCTCTGTTAGTGAAAGGTTCAGGGTGAAGCGTTTGGATGAAAGTGAACCCCGGGATATTTTCATTCACCAATTCTCGTGTAAATCCGGTCAAGCATCGTGGCGTCAATGTACAGTCCTGAAGCTTTTAAACGTTCAATTTTGGGCTTAGCCAAATCAATCAGACCTTTACGCTTCGCCAGAATAATAAGTCCAATGGAACCAATCAAAGGAATATCAAAAAGGGTCGCACACTTGCGCGCCTGCAGATCATCCAGGACGACAAATACTTTGTCATTTTCCAATGCCAGTGATAGAACCTCGCTTTCGCCCTGACCTAAATCCCATGCAGCGATCAATGGGTGTATCGTTGAAGTACTCTTCTGGATCACCTGGGAATTGCATGAGAGGCATGACAAATATAATTCTATTGATCGTTTCTTTTCAACTTCCCTGACAACGCCTTTTGGAATTATCCATGATTTGGCTAAGGGGCTTATTGTTTTCAAAAGATCCGCTTTCCCCAAGAGTATCATTGGTGAAGCATTAATGATAAAATCATCACACATAGCCTGCCTCTCGAAGAACCTCCTCTGCGGAATATTGAAAAGGGGATACATTGAATGTTAACAATGCCATCAAAAAATCCTCACGGTTCTTGCCCGCTATTTCCGCAGCTTTTTCCTGGGAAACGCGCCCCATTTCATACCATTTTACCGCGGCAGTCAGGCGGATCTCCTCTGAAAACTCAGCCGGTGTTTTTCTGAGCGCCGAAAATACGCTCAGGGGAAGCTTAAGGCTTATCGTCTTGGTTCTCATTTTAGGTTCCTCCTACTTCTTCTCTTCGGACTTGAGCGGTTATATCTCGTGAAAGGTGAAGATAGTATAGTTAAAAGAAATCAGATAGACTGATGAACAATACATCCACAAATTAGCAATAATTTTCTATATTTCAAAGAATCAAGCTTCTGAATGAAACGATCAAACCATTTATGATCAATATTTACCGAACTGAAGTTCATCAAAGGCCAAAAGCAAGGAGCTAATCGGCAGGATGGTGAGTTAAAAGACAAGCCGGGGCAATTCCCGGATGTTAAGGTAAGGATTCATGATCCTTATTTTGCCATCTTTGTGCGTTTTAGCCCCTTGCTTTTGGCCTCTTTCAGACACTTGATTCTTCACGGGCATACATCCTCGCTGATTGAAGGATGGAGTCATGAGAGATCGACAAGATAGCTATTTGATTGCTTCATACAACTCATGAGCTTCGTCAATAGTCTGTTGAGCTTTTTCAGCACTGACTGCGTGCATATTGCCATAATCTCCAATATTCCGCAGATCAAAAGCCCCCATAACGATGCGATGAAACCGTTTATCGAATATACCCGACTTGACGAACTCCTTGCCAAAGGCGGCAATAACTGCTGAGTGCTTGTTGAAAAAATACTCACGACTCAATAACAGCGCTTCCAATGCATAAAACATGGCGTAGTAAGCCCGACTGACTGAAAAATCAACGTAGTTGTCACGCAGCAACAAACTCGCTGCGTCAATGCTTTGTGCTGATTTTTCAAGAAGATACTGGATATCGTCAGTCACAACCGCACCCCTTCTTTTTGAATATTCAGAATGAGAGGTGTCTTCCGGGTGTGATACACGGTGTAGTCCATGGGGGTGATCGAAACAACCATGTCATATTTCAGAGAAATGTCGCATATAATTTCGATATACCTGTCCCTCTCCGCGCCCGGGTTGTCCATGTGATTGAGCAAGAGGAGCAAATCAATGTCTGATCCCCTATAATAATCACCACGGGCATATGAGCCAAACAAAATAATCTCTCGCAACTGGCGAGAATAAATACTCTGAAGTTGCTCTTTCATCTCGAAAAGAACACTTGTAATTTTCTTCGATAATTTTCTTCGCACCTTCAGTACTCCTCTTTGTAAAAGGTATAGAAACAATATAGTGGACCCCTCCCGTACGCATGATAATCCTTGCAAATTCAATGTGTTACAAAGCATGGGCATGTAATCAATTTACTTCATAAATCAAATAGTTATCTGCTCCCTTCACGCCATCAATCTCACCAATCTGGGAGCCACAGATGCCACTGTAGAATATCTTGACCAAAACCTGCCCGTAGTCCAATGTCCGGGGCAACTCTACGGCATCAACCACTAATGGCTTGTTCTGTTCAACAAGAATGGCGGCGCGCATATATCGTTGATTTATCATAATCAATCTCAATTATTTCAGTAGGAAGTAGTGGACGGATGGGCATTCAGGACTCATGTCGGGATATGAAGACCTTCTATGAAATCAATAAATGGCTTAAAGCACTGGGGACATCTTAATGCCAGGTCATGATATTCACAGTCTGCCAATATGGCGGGGGCATCCGCTGTGTCCTTGTATCGCATATTGTTTTGTTTAAACAGGTTTTCGATGATCCGTTTTGGTGGATGATCATGATTCTGTTCTTCTACGGGCAATTTCCATGTTCTCTTCAGTGTATTTACACATAGTCGCTTTTTTAAGGCATCTTCGGCTGTCAGTAGCAAGGCTTCCAAGTCGTGTTTGAAGCAAAAGACGTGGAATCGCTTTTCTAACCGGACATCATTAGCGACTCCCCTTTGTTGCAATGCTTTATGAAACCGATCCTGAATGCCCGCAGACATTTCATTGAATGTCACGTGCGGAAATGCCTTGTTTCTCGGATATAAATCCGGCAGAGCTATAACCGCTACTGAAGGGTCATTCATTATCATGTTAACGGCTTTTATAGGAACTTTTGTGAGTACGGAGGCTTTCTTATCACCGCTTGGGGCGTCAAAGAATTCAATCGTTATGCCCTGTTTCAGTTTTAATTCGATAAGAGGCATCAGCAATACCTCCATTGCCGCTTTATCAGACGGGCCTTCGACATAGATAATGACTTTCATGCCAGCATCTCCAGCTCATCGCTGCGATGCATAATTTCTGATTCTTCAGATCCGAAATCTTCCAGGTTTTGCATGAGTACCCGTGAATTCTTCGGCTTGATGAATTTCGCTTCCCCGCCTTCCTTTCTCATCACTGCCAAAAATTCTATTTGGAACTGAGCGATGAAATACGAGGCATGTGTCGCAAGCAGAAGTTGGGTTCGGCTTGACGCTTTCTCGAACAAGCCTGCAAGAATTGGCAGTGTTCGTGGATGCACACCCTGATCAGGCTCATCGATACAGATCAACGTCGGAGGGTTCGGTTGTAAGCACAATGTCATCCAGCAGATTAATCTCAAAATGCCGTCAGAAAGATCCGCCAGGCTCAACTCTGCATCTACGCCATCTTCCCGCCAGAAGGCGATCACTTCCCCAGGGCCGCCCCTTGCCTTGACGTTCAATCCACGAAACCCCGGCACTGCTGTGCGAAGGTGAATCATCAGTTCATCAAATGCTTCACGCTTTTCAGTCATGAGATAATGAAGCACAGAACTTAGATTACCAGCATCTTCATGAAGCACAGGCTCTTGTTCGACGGGGACCGATTTTCTGATTTTTGAATTATTGATATTAAATGAACTGTAAAAGCGCCAGCCACTAATGTATTCCCGCAAGCGATATAATGTATCGAGTTTCGGGTTGGTCATTGTGCTGAGGGCAAGTTGATTCGGCCGCTTGAGTTCAATATCATGCCCTGTAAATTTCTTTAACTCCGGATCTTGAACGATACCCTTACGAGCCTGCATTTGCATAAAGACATAAGGTTGCTTATGCTTGCCTAATGGCTTGCTTGTTTCAACGTGTTCATAGGAAATATGCGTTTTCCCGACTGGCCCTAAAAGTTCGCCCTGATAAGAAATGGAAACCGGTTTGCCTTCATCAACTTCAAGGTTCCACCATATCCTGTCCGGTCCCGGTGCATGAAATATCAGTTGCCCGATGGAACCTGCAACAATCTCCGGCGGTATTTCATGACAAACTGCATCCCGCAAAAATTTCAGGAATTCAAACAGACTTGACTTTCCGGAGCCGTTGGCGCCAATGATGACCTCAAGCCGGTCCAAGGGTATCGTTATGTCCCGGAATGGACGGTAGCCTTTTAACGTCAATGACTTAATGCATTCGGGCATATCCGCTTCTGCCATATTTTACCCTATCCCTATTTGCGCACACTTTCTTTCAGCAATTAAAAATACATCTTCAGCGTTCAACAAGCTTTCTCAAACACTTGCCTACCAGTATATGAGATCACAGATCGGCAAAAAGTTCGAATGCTATACAAATAACGCAAACCCGTCAAACAACACAGCATGTATCGGTACACCGATACTGTTTATCTATTTAATATAATTTGTAATAATGCATGGCATTTATAAATATTGTATGATCTGCAGCAGGTCAACAGACCAGATATAACGTGATGCTTATGTCAGCGGCAATCTGAAAACATACGTTATTCGACGATTAAAAATATTGACTCACTATTCGCTCATTTCTTATAAATTTGAATAAAGTTCTATAACTCCCGGACGTGAGCTGGGTTCAGTGGAGGAAGAACAAAACGATTGCCGTATATCTTCAGCCTTTCTGCTATCCCGCTTGCGAAAACAGGTGGAAGAGGGATGAAAACAACACTTTTCTCAGGTATATTGTCAGGGTGATAGACCGGACGACCCAAAAATGATCTATTAATTCGATCGGGATCCTCATCGACAAAAAAAGATACGTTATCCGGCATTTCATTATATAACCAGGTACCTGCAATAGAAGTTCCGAATACTCCCAATTCATCATAAGTTGCAATTTGAGAGGCGCTGGATATAATTTTTTTCAACCAGGCAATGGCTGCTACAAGGCCCCTATGAGAATTCGCCAACGCTGTTTCTGATATTGGCAACAAGGTCTTTGACTCACTGTTTTTGCGGGCTAATAAAGTCATTTCTTTGGGAACGATTTCGGTCGAAGCAAAAACGATTTCAAATCCGCTGCATTCGATAAGTTTCTTTAAATTGTTCATATCCAAATGCGTACAGTGGTCAGCAATAACCAAATCAAATGGATTAAAGGTATAACTTGGGATTTCAATCAGTAACAGCCCTTGGGGGCCTAGATTATCCTTTACTTTCAGAAGGAAATCAACGGGATTGATGATGTGTTCCAGGCAATGAATCATCGAAATCATGTCGAATTGTTCGGCAATGGCCGACAGATCACATGAATAAAATGCGCTGACATTATTTATCTTTTCGATACAGGACCTGTTTTGATCATCAAATTCCAATCCTGATAACTTCCAAGAAGGGTAAAGTTTGGAAAAAGACCTCAACAAATTGCCGTTTCCACATCCAACATCCAGCAACGTTCCTGCTTCTGGAATCAATACCTGATTCTGTATCTGAACAAGAATTGATTCCGACCTGGACTGTGACAGGCCCTTTGACTGGTCATTTTGTCTTCCATATTCACAACAGGGACTGACCGCATCGTTTGCTTTTCTAAAGGGAACGAGACCATCAAAAACCAAGTTCGAAGAAGGGAAAAAAAGGGCAGCGCCTGTCTGTGACAACCGTTCGGCCAAGGCCAACATGTTTACAACATTAATTTTTCAGTCAATTCAGATCGATGAAACGAAAGAAGTTGTAAAATATCAGAAAACACCTGATATGCAACAGTGGGCGGAACATTGCCCGGTGATGCCTTTTTGGGGTTTTTGTGAGCAAGCCAATCCCGATATCTTTTGATCTGCTTGGCCTTTCCAACAAGGTCAGCTCCCACCAGGGGTTTAATCAAATCCAGAACATCATTAGCTCGCCAGTATTCTATGGCTTCTTCAATCTTGCGATGAAGCGCACTGTTGAATTCAGAAGGAGGCACATCAAGCATTTTGCCGTTCTCTCGGACCAATGCATCCGACACATATCGTTCAAAAATAGCCCACATGGAAAGTATGGCATAATCGCCTGCCGCTCTTCGACAAATTGCAAGGTCATTCTTAGCCTTGTCTGTAGAACTGTTTATAAAAAAAGTATCTTGCAGAAGTTCTATAGCGCCCCGGTTAATGCCGTGAGTCGTGATCTTGAGGGCATCCTTCGTCACCTGATAGGTCAACCAGACTTCATTGATGGCATCAACAGCATGCATGTTCGGATACCTCGGCCAGTAGGTCCAAAAACAAAGCCTCGTCGAGCCTTCGAACACGACTGAGTCTGCGGATTTCGATCCAATACCAGCCATCCTCTTCAACACCTCGATAAAGCGACGTTGAGCGTCTTTCCAGCAGTCCATCATTGGTGAGATAGACCAATATCTCCTGATCAACATCCCCGATCAAGTCAACGCGTCCTTCAGCCCCGATGACAGAACCTCCCACAGGTAACAATTCGCATACTCTTTTGGCATTGGCATCGATGATGGAAAGCTTCTCCACCTCATACTTGCCGTAGGCTTCTTCATTGAGATTCATGCTGGAACGTACAACCTGAAGATATCGGGGCACAACCCAGACGCTGACATTTGAGTAAAGATCAGCCAACCTGTTCAGAAACTTGACGGGTGCCCCTATTTGTGTCGTACTCATAATACTTCCTTATTGACATTTCTGTTGGGACACAGATGAACGCAGATAAACACCAGATAATTTTATTCTTATCCGTGTGCATCTGTGTTCATCTGTGTCCTAAACCCTGTTGAAAAAATATGGGGTTACTCAAAATAAATGAAAGAGTAATCACCGGTGTAGCCGGTATGACGGAACCACCAGTTCCACTCATCAGGGGTATTGAATGCCTCACAGGTGACTTGCCAGTAAAGCAGATTGGTCTTCTCGATCTCGTTGCGGTACGATTCGACGCAGAGATATCTATGCTCTTTACCAACCCGCTGCATCTCCCGCAGCGCCTTGTCCAAATCATAACAGTGGAGATTATGCAGGGTGTTTAGAGAATACACAAGGTCAAACGAACCGTCTGGAAACGGCATATTTGTGGCACTGCAAACCTGCAACCGATCTTTTATTTCTTCCTTGCTGTTCCGAATGGCATAATCTGATATCTCTGGCTGCGGCATGAAGATCATATGGGTGTCCCAGGTAAGGAGACCGCGTCTTATGACTGATAATCGCAACATGAAACCCTGACTTCACCGCGGCAGCGATACATTCCATCACACCGGGAAAAGGTTGGACATCCATCATCCGGCTGCCGTAAACATAGCCTTGCATCTCCGTCCACTCATCTTCACGTCCCACCCTGCGAAGATAATCGCGCACCTGTTCTTTTGTCGGAGGAAGGTCGGCAGGGATGAGCTTGCGCTCCATCGCGACACGATAAAATATTTCGTCATAACAGACGATGGTGTTATCGAAGTCAATACCCAGTACCGTACCGATCATCGCACCGCCTCACCGAATGCCATGAACACAGCGTCAACAATCCTGCTGTGTTCCAGCCCGTAAAATGCCCGGGCAGTGGAAATGCAGGCCAAGTCATAAAATGATTTCATCATTGGAATCGGATTCATTCTCATTCTTTATCAAATATGTCTGTCGGCAGATCGAACTTGTCGATGATATCATTCAAGGCATTAGGCAAGATCATGGTCTTTCTACCATGCGCTGTCAAAGGATATGATCTTTTTGTCTGTGGGTCAAAGACATTAAAGAGTTGTTTATCGATCGCTGCAATCTTTCAAAAGCAGATTTTGCTTCTATCTCGTTGAACATTCGCCAGAATTTATTTTGTGTCGGTTCATAAATCTCATCCATGCTCCCACATATGGAAAGCTCTTTATACACGGATCGCAGTTGCCATCAGTGATTGATCGAAACGAAGTGCCTGAGTGCAGACATCGGTGACACGTGGCCATGTTTCTGCAAACTCATGGGTGTATTTTTTGTACATCTCCACATTCTTGCTGTTACCGTTGATCAAACGCTTCGGCATTGGTTTGGAAGCAAGCTGCTTCTCTAAACCGTCACGGCACTCGATCATATCGGTATTTGTGGTTTCTCTGGCTGGGTACAAGCCAACCCAAAGCCATGTTTCAAGATTCTGAGCCGGAATACACAGCACGACGTTGGAATGAACCATCATCAGAAATCATCGGACACTCCGCCAAGGTATCCTGCAACCCAAAGCCGCGCCAATGTCCGGCCTTTTTCCGCCATGTCAATCAGCCGTTGATCGATAACAACACGCCTGACTTCCGTACGCCCTTGGCTATTGCGGGAAACGGTAAAGAGACATACACGTGCGTCTTGCAATGGTAGACCATCCAGCACCAGGGGGTTATGTGTGGTCAGCAACACCTGCCGTTGTTGTGGATTAGTTAGCACCCAATCACAGAAAGATTGCATGAGCTTGCGCAACAATCGTGGATTCAATCCGTGATCTGCGTTATCCACAGCGAACAGCCCGGGAGCATCGGAATGTGCCGCCAGAATAGCGAGAAACAACACATATAAAGCCCCCTCACTCGCATCGTATCCGGAAAGATGATTACGCCCATCTATCATATATCGGTATAATGCGGCATCTGAAAGATACTGCCGGTCGCTGCAGCACGATCTGGCTTGATGTCACAGACCGCCGCCAATCGAGCATCCGGGATTTGATTATGGACAAGAAGTTCCGAGTGTCGTTTGGCAACTCGGCCATAACCGACAAGAGCAAAAATCAATAGGTTCATATTGATATTTCAAAATTATAGTTAATTGTTGATATCATTGAGAGTACCGCTACGTTATTCTTTGATAAACCATTTTGCCGACCCGCTCGATATGTTCAAGCAAATCCGGATTTTCTATATGATGATATATCGAAAGATCAATGGAGTAAGGTATAAGCAGGTTATCAAAGGCAAGGGCTATCCGGTTCAGCGCTTCCATGCTGAGATTTTCCCCTTTTAACACCAAATCGATATCCGAACCAGGCTTATACACCCCCTTTGCTCGAGAGCCGTAAATGAGTGCTTCTTCAACAAAGGGGTTATTCCTTAACACTTCAATAAGTTGATCAAAAATCTCCTCTTCAATGCCAAATCGTTTACCATGTTCCAACTCCCTGTTATCGGCAAGTAGTGACACCATTTTCTTTTCCAGTGCCACAAATAGATAAAAGTAGTCGGTCAGGATTGCCTTAACCACTTCCCTGGCAGTCTCCTCGTTGTAGGTATGAGAAGTTTTGGTTCTGCTAACATATGCGTCCATCCACTTGCCACCATTCTCTATGAGTCCAGTCTGAAAGGATTTCCGGATGGCATCCCGGGAACCGTAGATTTCTGTTTGGCCCTGGTATTCGAGAAAATCCTTCAACACATTCCACGCCAATTCATAGGTGTATTCAAATGCCTGAATTGCGCCTTGCTCCTCCAGTTCCGACAAATCACCCTTGTCAACAAACTTTTTCAATTGAGACAGGGCTTTTCTGAAATTGGCAAAACGCTGTTCCCAGCGTACATCTCGATTGGAACTCGTCATGATATTATTATCTTTCCATAAAGATGGTCAGTCGGATCACCCATTATTACAGCACGTTTTTTTGCTGCAGCAACTGGCTGTTCAAGTAAAGCAAAGAAGTCTTCCCACATAGTGTTGAAACCCGTCATAAAATGCGCATAAACTGTTGAGTCACTTTTCATAGGATCAAAAAGCAACAGGCAAGCTAAATCGGTATCGGTGTACCGATAATATAGACTTTCAGAAAAATAATTTCGCGGCGTTATCGGTCGGAGATATACTACAGTATTATCTCCTCCCTGCTGCCTTGCGAAATGAATTTTCTGAAAGTCTATAGCTTATAAGCCGCCCTCTCCATAAATAATGCATAGCACGTAACCGGATACTTAGATCAGTTTTATGCACTGTAAATGGGCAGTACAGGCTGATATCGCTTCTTGCGATTGAAAAGTTGGTGCCAACCAAATCACACGATTTAAACACACCCTTGGTGCGACGGAAATGTCACGCAATGTAAGAAGCCGCAGATAGTGCTGGAGGAGGCACCACTGTGATGGCTTGGCTTCTTCTTTCTATGCTGGGTGTGGATCGACCAAGTCAAGTTTTTCCCTTGCCCCAGGACGGAACGGTTACACTACACTGCCAGCTCATACCGTGGCAATCGGCCGCGATTGACCAGGGCTGTCTTGACCAGCAGGGGAGATACGATTGAAGTCGAAAATTTCGACTTCAATCCATCCCACTCAGTCTTATCCAGCTCGATGATGTATCCGGATGGGAACTTGTCAGGATTATTCTTTACGGCCTCGTTAATTCGTTTTGTTTCAACGCCGTAAATCTCTGCAACATCGACATCCAGCAAGACCTTTTGATCTCTGATTTCAAGGATACAATCCTGTAAATTATCAAATTTTAAGATTTCATTCATATCAGATCATCCTGTTCATAGTCTTTTTGCGCAACCTGCCCTAAAATTTCATCCCATCGCATGGGGGAGATGCCTGTACCAGGGCGTTTGGCAGTGATGTTACCGGCGCTGAACCTCTCACCTGTCTTGATTCGTTGTGTTGCTACCAGCGACTTGCGGGCAATGGGCTTGTTTTTTAGTTCACTTGGGCTGGAGCGTTTCAGGGTAAAATGTTTTATGGACTGCCTCGTCCAGCTCCAGTTTTTTTACCATTTCCAGTTGGGATTCATCCGATCCGGTGGTTTCCATCTGGTAACCGGCTTTGGGTGCATTAACCGTTTGTCTGCACACAAAAAAGTCCACCCCGGCTCATAGAGCAATTTGCATGCACCCAGTTGAAGCGAATCCAATGAGCGCAAACCATAGATTTTTCCGTAGTCAACCATCAATTTTTCGGCTTCATATAAAATGGCAGGTCCCCAATAATTCCAAATTGAATGATGATATCTGTTCATCAAAAGCTTTTATTACGATATCCAGCTCGTTTGAACTTATCTCCTGCTGTCTGTAACGTCTGAAGATGCAACTGTAAAATTCGATTCTTGATAAATCAAGAATCCACAGTTCATTGTTTTGATCATTGGCAATCTCTTCAACAATCCCGGATCCTGCTTCTTCCTGAAAAAGTTTTACCAGAGCGGATGTATCAACAAAGAAATTCATATTCTGTCTTCTCTTTGATCAATAATCTCCTGGGATAAAGATACCGTGCATCTGGAAAGAATTTTTCTGGCATTCAGATATGCTGAATTTTGTTTTTTCTCACTAGCCACGCCAGTACCTTTCATGGCATATATTATATTATATACTTTGGCCAGATCAACCGGAGATAAACGATCTATTTCCTGCACTGTCTGATCTCTCAGGCTCATATTGACCTCCTTGTCAGTTGTTTTTGTACTTGAATGAAACAAATAAGAGTTGTCTGAAAGCTGGTTTCAGGGTATCCACAGAATAGCCAGCAATCGTCTTTTACATCACTTTTCCAGCAGAAATATCCAAAGCGGAACAAACATCGCTATTTGGTTCAGTGCAGAATATAACTTACCGAACTGAAGTTCATCAAAGACCAAAAGCAAGGGGCTAACCGGCTGGATGATGAGTTAAACGAAATCCGGGGCAATTCCCGGATGTATAAAGGTAAGGATTCATGATCCTTATTTTGCCATCTTTGTGCGTTTTAGCCCCTTGCTTTTGGCCTCTTTCAGAGACTTGATTCTTCACGGGCTATCCTTTATAGATGTGGTTCCCGTAAACACAGCTTCTATAGACATTCAGAAAAATAATTTCGCGGCGTTATCGGTCGGAGATATACTACAGTCAAGCAGTACTACATCTATACTGCCAAAGGTCATAATCTTGACTTTTGAACCCCCACCCCAACCCTCCCCCGCTGGGGGAGGGTGCATGATGAATTCATCATAATTGCCCATTGGCCAAACTTCCATTACACTGCCCGCGGCAAAAATAGTTCGTAACTGTTTGTCCCAATTGTGGCATTTCATAGCGAAATACCTCGTATTTATCGGTTCCAGCTCATTCGGCTGTCCTTGATGAAATAATTTCTGCTCTTTTCTCTTTGATAGCAGAACGTTCTATTCTTTTTTAATACAGGTGTTCGACG
>CAJBLH010000068.1 GCA_903953895.1 uncultured Desulfobacteraceae bacterium
CCTGGGAGTCCATTTCCGACAAAAAGGGCACTATCACCTTATCGGTCAAAACGGTTTCCTCTGCGAATATCAGCTTATCGCATGTTTTTCCGATCAACTGGCGGCCCAAGGAGAATCACTACGCTTGCCTGGAAGTTGCGGACACCGGCAGTGGGATCGCAAATGAGGAAATAGAGAACGTCTTCGATCCATTTTTCACCACAAAGTTTGTTGGCCGGGGTCTGGGGCTGGCGGTTGTACTGGGAATTGTATCCGCTCATGGTGGGGGGATTACGGTTGAAAGCCAAGTTGGCAGAGGAAGTATTTTCCGGGTTTTTCTGCCGGTGTCTGCTGAAGCGGTTTCCGTTTCTTTGGAAGCGGAAAAAACGGCACAAATAATAGAAAGTGGCTCGGTACTGGTAATCGAAGATGATCCGGATGTGCGACACATGGCCAAGGCAATGCTTACACGCATCGGTTTTACCGTACTTGAAGCAACAGATGGCGTTGAAGCGATGGAGATATTTACACAACATCAAGATCATATCCGCTGTGTTCTCTCCGATTTGACCATGCCTCGGATGGACGGATGGGAGACACTGGCTGCCCTGCGCAAACTTTCGCCTGATATCCCGGTAATCCTGTCGAGCGGCTATGACGAAGCTCAGGTGATGGCCGACGAACATACCGAACGACCCAATGCGTTCCTGGGTAAACCGTATCAGCTTAAGGGGCTGAGAGAAACGATCAGCCGTGTTCTGAGCGCCCCTGTTCAAGTATAAGAGATTATTTAGAACCAAACCCCATTTTCGGCCTTGATCATCGTTTGGACCGGGAAGGCCGTATGTGTTATGGCCGAAACGATGATCAAAGCCCAAATTTTAGGCGCAGGAGGCAGATATGAAAAGCAAACGACTATTGTTGGTTATGGCTTCCGTTTTAGTGCTGTTGACATCAAATGCAGCACGTTCTCAACCTCAGCCGCCCGTGTTAAGTTTAACGACCAACGGCATTTGGGTGAGTCTCTCCTGGACTGAAATTATTCGAACCTTATCACCATTATTATAGGAAACTCACCGCCGCTTTCAGGCAGCTATCAGGTTTTTGGAGCCAGAATGCTTGTGGAACTTGCCATGGTACAAATGGAAATGGTACGGTAATCTCCAAAGCCGCCGCAAACCGGAGATTTTCAGTCGAAGGCCGTGTCATTTCAATTTCCAAAGGTACTCAGATCGGTTGCGGTCTCTGTCATGAAAACGTGCTTGCAGGCGGAGGAAATAATTAAAAAGCTTTCCGCTTTTGAATCACCTTCCGCCTTGTTAACGGGCCTGATCCAGAATTTTGAGATAGTTTCTTAATACCGAAGATACTTTCTGAATCAGAGCAAACTCAACCGGAGAAATAAGATATGTCGATGAACAATCACCCAGCCGTAATATGGTTCAATGAGAATTCCGATGATAAATCAACCGGGATCGAGATAAATAACTTTGATTATCAAACGCTTAAGGATATGGCAATCTGTGCCGGAGCAGACGATTGCGGTATTGCGAATATTGTCAGTACCGCCCTTCAAGACGAAAAAAAAGAGATTCTGTCAATTTACCCCGAAACAAAGGCGGTGATGAGCATCGTCATTAAACTGAACAGGGAAAATGTTCGATGTGTTTCAAGATCGGTTTCAGACCTTGAATTTCTTCAAGGTTTTGAGGCTGCCAATTCAGTGGCAAGGAAGTTGACAGCACTTTTAAAAGCCTTGTGAACCATAAATATGGTTATCGACTCAGGTTAGGCAGATTTTGTATCTTTTTTGATGTTGGGTTAACCCTGAACATTGTCATGATTGAAGAGGTAAAAAAGCGTGATGAACATACCTACTGAACATCAAATTATTTTGCAAAATGGGCAACCTGCCTTTGTGGTAGTGCCTTATCAGGATTATTTGCGCTTTTCAGTCAACACGGAAAAGAAGGTTTATTTTCCGCATGAGGTTGTTCACAGTCATGCGGTCGAAGAAAAAAGCCTGGTTCGGTCATGGCGTGAATACAAGGGGCTTTCTCAGGAAGAAATGGCAAAGCGCATGGGTATTTCTCAGCCGGCTTATGCTCAAGTGGAAAAACCATCCGCCAGGTTGCGATTGAATACCAGAATCCGCATTGCTTCAGCATTGGAAATTATCCCGGAACAACTGACATTGAATTGAATTTACGGTGCGAAATATCCGCTTACACCAACAGATTAACCATCCGCACCAACCATTTCGAACATGTATCGCACATAGTTTTCCCTGTCCTCCTCCTGAAAGAGAACATGCCGTTGCTGCATCTTGTCCCTTTTCATGTTCCAGAGCTTTTCCATCGTAGCGGACGGCGTGTTCGAGATGATGAAAGACTGCAAGCAGACGGCGGGATCGGCAAGGCGCAACTCGATTTCCTTGATGGTCTCGTGAAACTGTATCTTGATCGCCTGAATCTTCGGGTGCCAGTTGAGTACGATCTGGTTCTTTGCAGATAGTCCGTTCCCGGATCGCGAGCCGGGTCCGGCGCTGCCATCGTCGGGATCGGCCCCAGCTTGCGAAATGCGTCGCCGAAGTCTGTATCCACGCCATTGATCCTCTTTTTGAGACGGACCATCTTGAACTTCTGCGTGCCGAGATTTTTCCATTCCAAAACTTCGTCAGTCATAAACGGTATCATTTTGATATCCCTTCGCAAGATGAGAACTCGCAGAATCTGATGCTGGTCCGGGTCGGGCACGGACGGACCGGTCGAGGATCTCCGGCAGACTCTCTTTGAGCACTTCACCGGCGTTTCTCTTCCATTTTCACAGTTATAGCTTCTTTCGCCGGGAGTGGGTGTAACCGGTACGATTCCGTGACCAAAAGACGATCGATGTCAGTTTCCCAGTACGCGGCAGACAATTTCTCGAAGATCCTTGAGCTGATAAGGTTTACCCAGAAAGGCATTGGGGCGGTCGGGATATTCTTGCGCCATCACCTGAGCCTCATCGTAGCCGCTGGATAAAATTACCGGAATTTCCGGTGATATTTTGCGAAGCGCCGTCAGTGTATCCCATCCATTCATCCGCGGCATCATCAAATCAGAGAGAACCCAGCGGATTTCATCCTGGTGTTGCTGGAAAATCTCCACCGCCTCGACGCCATCGGCAGCTTCAAGAACGGAAAAGCCGATGCGCGTCAGCATCCTGTTGGCCATGTTTCGCACCATCTCATCGTCATCGATCAGAAGCATCGTGCGGCGCTCTTCTACTTCCGGAAGTTTGCATGCTGTATCCAATGGAACAGGGATTGCATCGGCGGCTGCCGGCAAATAAACCCGAAAGATACTGCCTTTGTTTGCTTCGCTTTCAACTGTGATACCCCCACCATAAACGCTGACAATTCCCAGCACGACGGACAGCCCCAGACCCCGGCCGACAAATTTCATGGAAAAAAACGGATCGAAGATATTCTCAATTTCCTGCTCTGAAATTCCGCAGCCGGTATCGGCGACTTCCAGGCAGGCATACAGATTATTTTGCGGCTGCCAATCGACAGGAAAACGGGATGATGCGGGAATATCCGCAGCTGGAACTGTTTTGACCGATATCGTGATGGTTCCTGTTTTGTCGGAAATGGATTCATAGGCATTGGTTACCAGATTGGTAAGAACCAGTTGAATTTGGCTGACGTTGGCTTGAATGGCGGGTCCGGGAAAGGGGAATATCGGCTCTACCGACACTTTTTTCGGAATAAATGCCTGTATCATCAACATGCCCTTATGGCAGGTTTCAGACAGATCCTGCAGCTCCGGCTTGCAGGGCGTTTGTCCGAGATAGGTAAGCATCAGTCTGCTGACATCGGCTGCTTTATGAGAAGCCTTCATGGCATCGATCAGCCTTTCGGTGTTATCCGATTCCAAGGGCAGATCGTTCATGACAATCTCCAGATTGCCGATCACAACATAAAGCTGATTGTTAAAATGGTGGGCGATGGCGCCGGCCATGCGGCTGAGGCTGTCGTTTTTCAGAGACAGGCGGCTTTGCGCCTCAGCCTGTTTCCGATCGGAAATATCCATGTGGGTACCGTACATCATCAACGGTTCGCCGTCGGCAGTTCGCGTCCTGATCCGGCCGCGATCTTGAACCCATATCCAGTTTCCGCTCTTGTGTTTGATCCGGCATTCACAGTTGTAGTATGGAATTTCACCCGCAATATGCCGATCCAGTATTTTATAGGCTTGCTTCAGATCGTCGGGATGTGTCAATGCCTCCCATGTCCGGATGCTGGTGGGAGTTAACTCATCGAGCGTATAACCCAGCATCTGCGCCCACATCTCATTTAACACCGTTTCACCTGTTTGAACATTCCATTCCCAGGTGCCGGCTTGCGTACCTTCAATGATACTCTGAAGCCGGAATCTCTCCTGATGCAGCGATTCCTCGGCTTGCTTTCGTTCCGTGATGTCCACGATCGTGGCCATGATGAACGGTTCGCCATTGGCCAATATCTTTGAGGCGAATCCTTCTGCCCACAGTATGGCGCCATCTTTTCGGATGAAGCGGAATTCGTAATTGGGAATTGCCGGTTTTCCCATCAATCGGTCATGATATCTCTGCCAGACCACGGCTCCGTCTTCTGGATGGACCATATCCTGCAATTTTTCCGGTTCTAAGGAAAGGGTTTCTTCAACTGTGTAGCCTGAGATTTCGGACCATCTGGAATTAACATATACCATGGTCGGAGGAAAGCCCTTTAGGATTAAAATGGCTTGCAGAGAGTTCTCTGCCAGTATCCGGAATCTCTCCTCGCTTTTTTGCAGAGACTCGGACGCTTGCCACCGTTCCATTTCTCTGTCTCGCTCCTGCTGATAGATCTTTCGATATAGAAAAAATCCTCCGATTGCCAGAAAAGCTGATAAAAAAACAGGTACCTTCACCTTGCTCCACCAACCCGCACGTATTTCAGACATGGGCATTACCATAAACATCGTGATCGGGAAATGTTCCAGGCGGTGAAATGCATGGAAGTGGTCAGACCCATCGAGAACGCTGGGTCCCTGCACATTGCCATTGATCGGAAAATTATGCTGTTTCAGGTAACTGATGAGGGTGCCCGTTCTCGGAATACCATAGATTTTTTCCATTTCAACCTGATCGGGCACAGGGTAACGACTGACCAGAAAGCCATCATCGCGAATGAGGCCAAGTGCCGCCGTCTTTGTAAAAGGGGCTTCCTTCCAAAAATTCTGCAATATTCCGACAGGCAGGTTGGCACTGATGACATATGCCATTTTGCCTTCCTTATCGTTGATCACATATCGAAGCGGTATAATCCACTCTTTGCTGATAAGGCTTACAAGCGGTTGACCGATATCGAGGGGCGGACATGATCGATGTTTGCTGTGAAATTTTAGAAATGACGGTTCCTGAGCGAGCGTCGGCAGCGTCTGACCGGGCGGCGCTGTGGCTGTAAACAGGATTTGGCCATCCCCCCGAATGAAAGTGATGTTGAACAATTCCGGGTGGCTTTCCTTGAATTGTTTGACCCGATTAAAGGCATGATCCATATCGATCCGGTCATCTGTACCAACGATATCATGACTCAACACATGAATACAGTTTTCCAGTTGCGTAAAGTAGGTATCGATGGCTTTCTCACCCAACTCCATGATGTTTTGCAGGTTGTAT
The DNA here is from genome assembly GCA_903953895.1 of uncultured Desulfobacteraceae bacterium. Classification (GTDB taxonomy): domain Bacteria; phylum Desulfobacterota; class Desulfobacteria; order Desulfobacterales; family Desulfatirhabdiaceae; genus RAAP-1. The sequence goes on from CAJBLH010000068.1 coordinate 5,668, forward strand.
ATTCGGTCGGCTTTTTCTTCACGCCAGGACTGCCACGAAAATACAAACGCATAAATGACCAGTATTAATGACAGTAGGCTGACCACCCGGTTGAGAGATCGTGCTGATGTTGACTGGCTGGTAAGATATGTTGCGTCCATAATGAATCCTTTCCAAAAAAAATTCAAACAGTCATCAACTAAGTATTTAAAGCTATCACCCGGATTCTCTCTCTTAACGAAAGGGATGCCTTGATAATCATACCGTCCTGATCATCCAGACGGATTAATTTCCCCTTTTGAAAAAGGAACGTAAGGGGGATTTGAAAAAGGGTTTCAGTTTTCACAACATCAAAGCCCCCCCCCTTTTTATCAGAGGGGGGAATGCCTATCCAATTAGTATCTATGGCCGAATCGATGATCTATGCCGATAGATAGATATGGAAGGAGCTTACGGCTTCAAAACATGTATCATTAAAAAATGAGCCTATAAACTAATTTTTGCTGCTGGTACAAAATGTTTGATATGTCTGAAAAAACCGTAGGCTTTTTGACAGCAATATTTGTGCCAGAAAAATGATATAATGAGATATCAAATAGTTGATTAATATTGATACCTGAATCCATCGTTTAATCATTATGAAGTCTATCAAAATGAGAGACTGACTTTTCAATTTTATTACAATGAAAGCAGACCAATTTTAATCAAGCAAAATTTTCAACTTCAATTCATATAGTTAGATATTAACTATATGAATATATGTGCATTGATTTTGGTCTGAGAAGTCTATCAAAATGAGAGACGGGCGTTGAGGCGTCTATCAAAATGAGAGACTTGTACCCTCAAACATTTCTCCACCTGTGCGGTTGTGGCGAAACGTGGGGAGGGTATCTTTCAGCGCTTAAATGGGGAATAACCCGGCGATCAAAGATAATGGCAATATGTAACTCATAAAAGCAATTGACAATTTGCATAAACTTAATCTGGCGTGCTGGCTATTGGGCATTCAGACGCCGCAACACCTCGAGATACATCCGCTCAGGGGAGCTATTTTCGAGACATTGATTGTTGCAGAACTGATAAAATCCCGACTCAACCGCGGTGAACGACCTGGGATGTGTTTCTGGCGCGACAGCAACGGTAATAAAGTGGATGTCATCATCGAGGCGGGAGAACAGTTGATTCCGGTGGAGATAAAATCAGGAAAAACCGTGGCACGAGTTTTTTTTGCAAGCTTGGACAAGTGGAAGACACTGGCAGGCACCCGAGCGCTGAATCCGATTCTCATTTATGGCGGTGATGATCAATATCGTCACGCCACCACAGACGTTATGGGATGGAGACATGTGGGTCGGGTCGCTTCAGTGTTGGAGAAAACACTTGATTAATCTTGGGTTTGAAATCTGCAAAGTGTTATCACCCGGAACCGTTCGAATCGACAGAATTCGAAAAATGCCTGTTTATGCAAAATCCGGTATCCAACATGCCTGGCTGGTCGATCCGATTGAAAGAACGCTGGAAGTGTATCGACTGGAAGCAGGCAAGTGGGCACTGTTTTCCGTTCACAGTGAAAATGACCATGTTCGCGCAGAACTGTTTCAGGAAATCGAAATTGACCTGGAATATCTTTGGTGGAAGTAAACCGCAAGATTTCAGTGCGTTTTGTCAAGCAGCTTCGTCCTGGATAAAGCCGTTGGCATTGCGGGCGGTACGAAGCGTGATGCGGGCGTTGTCAAAGTCAAAATCCTGAATCTGCCGGACAAGCTGGTTCCGGATATTTCCGGTTATCAATAAGGGAGCGGATAAAATTTTACCCCCACCTTGAACGCAGTTGATGATTCTGTTGAGAGTTCGTTGCACCAGGCGATCTCTCCGATGTTGATGCTCGACAGAGTCTCCAGACCACAGTTGTGGTTACAATCCAACGAGCTGTAATCTATCTTGTAAACGATCGGCGTACCTTGTGAGAAAAATTGTTCGGAGATAAAACGAATACCGTTATTGCAGTGATCCACCAAACGCGCTTTGATGGAATGTTTTGAATGAAAAAAAGAGACATCGATGGGAATGTCACATAAAATCTGCTTGTTGTTTCTTATCTCTGTGATATCAAGCATAATTTACCCTCATTGTATTTTGTGTTTGCATTGTGTTAGGGCAAATAGCCCTGAGACTGCAAGAAGCCATATTCCGATCAGCACTGTTGCCGGATTCTTGTTTTTTGTCTCCGCATCCCTCATGCACTGAATTACATGTGTTTTTTGGTTCCGTTAAGCAATAACAACGCCACTGGCATTCATGGCGATCGCAGAAACCACCTGAAGTGCCGAAGCAATCCGGATTCCCTTCGATGCGTTGAATGCTCCGAATCAGACGTGATAAACATGGAACCCTATCATCTGAATCCTTATTATTTTTGTCCATCGTTGACCCCCCCATCAATCTTTGCAGTGGAAAAACTTTCCACAACCAAGCATCTATAGCATTTTTCGACCGGTTATTCACAATTTTCGGTCATTTCCTCCAGAGCCGAATTTTCATGTGTCGCACCTCCATCGATCAGTGTTGGAACCATGTGCGTGATTATATCGTTTCGATTTATTTTGTCTATAGAGGATGGGCTTCATTCTGTCTGAGGAAATCCACCAGTCGGGAGTTTTTCCCATTAATGCATGGGAGATTAGAAGTGTTGGTGCTTTTGAAAGGGGCCGGGGCAAATGACAAGTCGGCTGGCCTCCCGCTGGGGGAAGATCAATGCCCTCAGATCATTTTTTGAGATTATGACCGAAATGAGGGCTTCATTCTTTCTGAGGTAATTTACCGGCTGGGAGTTTTCCCTATTCGCCGAGGAGACATGCCTTTGATTCGGAATTGTTTTTTGTCGCATTATCCGGATTTGGCGGTAAAGGGAGTTTGATCATAATTTTGGTGCCGTTCATTGATTGAGATTGAATCGTCATTTGTCCCTGAAGCATGTTGACCCGTTCCTGCATGCTGCGAATGCCCATCCGTTTGGACCCCGCGGATGAAAATTCCTGTTTTTTCATGTCGAACCCCTTGCCGTTGTCTTCGATCCGAAGGATGATATTCGGATAAGACCCCAGCAGCAGAATGTCGGCGTGATCAGCATCCGCATGTTTTCGGATATTGGACCACCCTTCTTGAATCAACCGGTAAATATGAATTTCCATGTTTGGACCCATTTGAAATTTAGACAATCCAGCCGAGTGGAAATTGACATTAGTTTTGCCTTTTTCGGAAGCGTCTGCACAATAGATTTCAAGCGCCTTTACCAAACCCATTTCTTCGAGGCCGGGAAGACGTAAATCATAGGCCAGATTTCTGACATCATTGATTGTCTGAGAGAGCAATCTGGCAAACCATGCCTGTTTCTCCCGAAGCTCGGAAATCGATATGGAAGGATCGAATGGGAGCGAATTGAATCCGATTTTCAGCGCAGATAGGTTCTGGGCGATACTGTCATGCAGCTCGCAGGAGATCAGATGCCGTTCATTTTCCTGGGCAGCGATCAGCAGTTGGGAAAGCTTGTGAATCCTTTCTTCATCCATTTTGTGCTGGCTGTTGTCCCGGATGAACGAAACCATTCGACCACCATCCAAAGGTTTGTATTGAACACAGACTTCAACATCCAGAAGGCTTCGATCCTTGCAGCGATGACGGGTTTCAAAGCGTTCTTCTCCACGCGCCATGATGTTTAAAATTCGTGTGGTTGTGTCGGCAAACGACTCGATCGCTTCCATGTCTGAAATGCTCATGGTAAGTAGTTCCGCTTTGCTGTAACCGGTCATTCGGCAATAAGCGTCATTGACTTCCAGAATACGGCCCTGCATATCCGCGACGATAAAACCGTCCATTGCCGTCTTTAGAATTGTCGCGTGAATCTCCTCGCTTTTTTTCATCGCTTCCAGGGTGCGATGCTGCATCACCGCCTCTCCAATGTGCGATACAATGTTTTCCATAGCCTGAATTGTATCGATGCTGAATCTGTTCTTTCGGTAGTCGTTAAGCTGCAATACGCCAACGATGTTTTTCATGGCGCGGATCGGAACGATGGCAATCGAAGCGTATTTGTCGTGAATGCATCGTTTTCGCAGGTGGAGTCGGGGAAAGTAACCGGTCAGAAGATCGGGAAGCCGACTGGAATCGTTTGTCCAAAAACTTCCACCCGGTGTAAACGCCGTGGACGGTTCGATATTCCCCGAAATGACCAGGCCGCAAATACACTCCAGCATCGCGGCGCCATCAGGCTCCCTGCAAATATCGACGTTTGAGTTTCGGCCGAGAAGGGAGTTTTCCGACATCAGAAAATCGTCAGAAAATCCGTTCTGAGCAAAATACGGAAAGTCAATTCCGCTTTGCAGCCGCATCCCTACGGCAGCACAACCAGTTGTTTGCTTGACAGCGTCGAGAGCGCGCCGGATCAAATCTTGAAATTCTGCTGATTTATTCAGTATTTCAAGCACCTGGCCGGAAAGATGGCGATACATTTCCACCTGCTTCAGTCTGGTGATATCCCGGCCGGTCACCACCGCTCCGCCGACGATGCCATTTTTGTTACGGATGGGGGCGAAACTGCAACTCCCAACCCAGGTTTCGCCCGTGTCCTTTCGGTGAAAAATGTACTCGACATTTGAGCCTGTCTCACCCCGCAGGGCCCGGCTTACCGCCCGTTCTTTCAAGGGTAACGACTCGCCGTCAGCCGACAAGACATCGACGGTTTCAATATAAGCAGCCCAGTTTCTGGGGCAGGTGCTTTTGTTCAGGAATTTATTGAACGTTACGAAGGAATCGTTGAATTCGATGAACCGTCCGTCGGCATCGCAAATCAACATAGCATCCATCATGCTGGCCAAAGCCGCTTCCAGCTTCGCCTTGTTGGCCGGAACCCGCTCATCGGTTTCAGAATCCTCGATTGTTGCAATCACCTGCATACCCAACTGGTTCGCAGGCTTTGTAAGGGTCTCATGTTCAGCCATAGATATAGTCCTTGGACTGCTCTCCGGTATCGAAACAAACGCAATTACGGCCGCTGCTCTGGCTTTGCAAATCGCTGGATCACGCATCGCCCGATCCAATGAAGCTATTATTTTGCATCGCTTCCTTCAGCCTGTCAAACTGGGTTTCCAGTTCACGCATGAACGCACCGGCAGCGGTCAGTTCCTGACCCATGGCGGCTTTTTCCATTTCGAATGCCGCAGCCCGCAATCGTTCTCCGCCGATATTGGCGGCAGCGCCCTTGATGGTATGGGCCTGACGTTCGGCAGCCGGCAGATCGCCTGTTTCCAGAAAAATTTTCAGGGCGTGTATTCGCTGCGGGATATCCGTCAGAAATCCCTCCTGAATCGTTTTCGCCAGATCTTCGTCACCCAGCAGCCGCTCCAGCATCCCCGGCTTGTTCCACACAGGCAGCTTGTCGGTCTTCACCGCCAGTTCTTTCCCAAAGTCCTGTTCATCCTTCATCAGCCCACCTTCTGTCTCACTTTTCATCAACCATTTCTCCAACCGGTCCGCCAGCGCCTGCGGCGATACCGGCTTGGATATATAGTCGTTCATGCCGGCGGCCAGACATTTCTCCCGGTCGCCCTGTATTGCATGGGCAGTCATGGCGATGATCGGAATTGGGAATGAGGAATTACGAATTACGAATGATGAAGAAGTGTTGCCTGTTTGCGCTTGATTCGTAATTTCTAATTCGTAATTTCTAATTCTCTTCGTAGCTTCAATCCCATCCATCACCGGCATCTGCACATCCATCAGAATCAGGTCGTAGGGAAGGGTTTCCATTGCCTTGAGCGCCTCGGCGCCATTGGCCACGACGTCCGCCTGCAACCCCAGTTTCTTCAGGATTCCCAGTGCCACCTGCTGGTTGGTGATGTTGTCTTCGGCCAGCAGGATACGCGCCTTGCTTCCGGCAAACCGGTTCATTAGAGCGTGAGCGGAATGGCGTGTGACGATGGGTTGCGGGCAAGGCTCGGAAGCGCCCCGTTCCGCCAGTGTCCGGGACAGTAGGCTTTTTAGTTCATGGTGGCGTATCGGCTTGTTCAGGTAGCCGGCAAAGCCGATTTCCGCCAGGCGCCGGGCCTCGCCCCGTGTTCCCATCGATGTCAGCATCACCAGGTGGGTGCAGGCCAGACGTTTGTCGGCCTTGATGGCAGAACCGAGCGTTTCGCCATCCATGCCCGGCATCTGCATATCGACTACGGCGATCCGGAAGGGATCACCTGCATCGAAAGCCTGAACAAGTGCTTCGAGGGCTGAAGGGCCATCCGGCGTTTCGGTGGTCCGCATGCCCCACGAGGTCAGTCGGGTGGTCAGGATTTGTCGATTTGTGGCGTTGTCATCCACGATCAGCGCCCTGACATGGTGAAGATCTGCCGGCGGAAGTATTTCCGCATGGGCGCCATCCGGCTGTTTGACGAGCCGAGCGGTAAACCAGAACGCAGAGCCCTTGCCGACTTCGCTCTCAACCCCTATTTCGCCGCCCATCAGCTCGGCCAGTTGTTTCGATATGGCCAGGCCCAAACCCGTACCGCCATACTGCCGCGTGGTTGAAGCGTCTGCCTGGGTGAAATCGGAAAAAATCATGCCGATCTTGTCTTCAGGAATTCCAATACCCGTATCACGCACCGTAAATCGCAGAAAAACAGTGTCGGGAGAGCTGTGAACCCTGTCTCCTGCCCCCTGCCCCCCTGTTTCATCAACCACCGTAACAAGAATCGCCACCTCTCCCTCATGGGTGAATTTGATGGCATTGCCTGCCAGGTTGACAAGAATCTGTCGCAGGCGGCCCGGATCACCTCTTAGAAGCAACGGAACACCCGGTTCGGTGCTGAAGAGCAGCTCCAGTTCCTTGTCATGGGCGCGCAAGGCCAGGGAGGTCACAAAATCCTCCAGAAGATTCTGCAGATCGAAGTCCAGGATTTCCAGATCCAGCTTGCCGGCCTCGATCTTGGAGAAATCAAGAATGTCGTTGATAAGTATAAGAAGCGAGTCGCCGCTGGCGTGTACGACCTCGGCAAAATGACGTTGCTCCAAAGTCAGATTCGTGTCGAGAAGCAGGCCCGTCATGCCGATAATCCCGTTCATGGGCGTGCGGATTTCATGACTCATGTTAGCCAGAAACTCGCTCTTGGCCGTGTTGGCCTGTGCGGCCCGGGTTGCCATTTCATGGGCAAGAATCGTCTGTTTTTCAAGCGATATGTTTTTCTTATGAAGTTCTGTCTGCTGCATATCGATGGTTCGGTCAATGCGGCGCAGCAGGATAAACAGGAACCCGAACATTGCCGACAGAAGTACGATTGCCCCACCGACGCCGATGATCAGCAGCCGACTCTGCGTTGCCTTTGCCGCAGTCATGTCGTGCATCAGGAATAATTCACCCACTTGAGCGCCGGACGCATCGATCATCGGGGTGGAATTCACCCGCCACGACCGGCCGTCAAAATCCATATCTGCAGAGGTGTCACCGTGAATATGCTCCTGTATGTTGATAAACGGATCGAGTTCAGCAGGAAATACAGGCAGAGAGGAGAATATCATCGCATGAACGGGAAAGCGGTTCCAGTCGGTTTCCCGGCCGAGCATCTTCATGCCCGCCTCCCATGCGTTTTGCACCAGGACTTCCTTGTGGATCGCCAGCGCAATCTCGGTCGAGTAAACTTTGTGCAGGGTAGCCAGGATATCCTCGATCTCCTTGCCCAGCTCCAGGTAGCCGATGAGTTCGCCACCATCATAGACCGGCTGTACCGACCGAAGGGTAAATGTGCCCAGAGGCCCGATTTCAAGGCCCGTCGCCGTCTTACCGGTGCGCTCGGCTTCTTGCGTGGTGCGGCGGTCTATCCGGTCGCCGCGCCTTGCCGGTTGATGAACACGGAGCAGGCAGACACGGTCCGGTCCGGAGAAGTAGAAATGCGTCAGGCCATGGTCGATCTGGAGTTTAGCAAAGATCTGCTCATAATCTGCCAGCAGACGCCCCCGGTCCAGGGCCTTCAGGGCCGGACGCAAGCTTGTATCCCGGAGCAGAACCTGCCCCAGCGCTTCAAGCATCCGCGATTGTTCTTTCTCCAGTATGGCCAAACCTCCGGTGACCTCTTCCATTGCCTGTTGGCTGGACCGATTCAGGTTGTCTTGATATTGATTCACCAGCAGCGCGCCAGCCCCGCTGACCAGGAGAAACAGCATGACCGCCAGTGGAATCATCAAGCGGTACGAGATCGGCTTGCCAGAGGCATCCGCCTGGGAGTGCGTAGCGATCAACCAGGATGTCAGAAGGATCAGCATCGCCAGCATCAATCCGGCGGGCAGAACGGCATGAGCGGCTACATCCAATTTCCAGGCTCCGGCATCGATATCCATGCACAGTACTGCGGTCAGCTCCCCTGTGGCCGAGTGAGTCAAGGGAACCAGCGCCGTTATCCATGTGCCCCACCGGTCAGATACTGGCCCCTCGACCGTAGCAATCCTGGAGTCGAAAACACGGTGAAAGCTTTCAGGCGCTTCTTCATACAACTGCCCGGGAGGAGAGAGTTCCTTCGAGTCGCTGGGTTCGGAATCCACATAAAAGAATACGGTACCGTCATCCTTGCGGCCCAAAATGTAGAAGAACCGGCATTTGAAGTTGGCCTGCCGCGCCTGGTTAAGCTGCTGTTTCAGCCGCAGATAGTCGGCTGAAACCAGGTCGGCCTCAGCGCCGCAGAGCGACTTGACCCGATCGAGATTGATCGCCTGCGCCACCAGCCGCGCCTGCAGCAGCAGATCTTCCCGCATCCGGCGATCGGCGCGATGTACCGTCCACCCCACAAAAACCGATCCGGCTGTCAGAACGATGATCAGCAGAACCATCGTCCAGATATTGACCCTGCCAGTCAGGGCGCGCGTCGTTTTCTTATGATTCATTCCGTTCGCCTCCGACCGCGTTTTTCGGCAGCCATTTCTCCAGCCGATCCGCCAGCACCTGCAGCGATACCGGTTTGAATACTATCCAGAAATTCACTCTTGGCGGCATTGGCCATATCGGCTCGTATCTACTATCGTATGAGCCGGCCCCCCGCCGCTGGTGGGAGGAGCATAATGTCTCCATGGGAAGAGGGGAGGATTAAGCGCATACAGGCAAAAAGACCCGGAAGACACTGCCGCTTCCCGGTTCGCTCTCCACCGTAATTGCTCCGCCATGGGCTTGTACGATACCGAGAACCACGGACAATCCCATGCCCCTGCCGATAAATTTTGTGGTAAAAAACGGATCAAAGAGGTTATCGGTATCGCAGCACATAATCCCACAGCCTTTGTCTACCACTTCCAGGCATGCATACACACTTTCCTGCGGCTGCCAGTTTACGGGAAAACGATTGGATAAAGGAATGTCCAATTCATCGACCGTCTTGACGGTCAGGCGGACCATCCCCTGATTTTGATCGAAGGCTTCCCATGCATTGGTGGCCAGGATCGTCAGCATCTGTTTGATTTGATCGGCATCCGCATGAACAACCGGACCCGAATCGGGAAAATGGGTCTCGATCGTCACATTTTTAGGTACTGCTGCCTGAAGCAAAACAAAACCCCGGCGGCAGATTCGGGATAAATCCTGGGGCTGTCGATTGCCGGCGTTTTGCCCCCGGTAAGACACCATCGAACCGCTGATCTGAGCTGCGCGATGAGCGGCTTTCAGCGCGGCTGTCAGTTTTTCGGCCGTGAAAGAATTCTTGGGAAGGTCTTCGATGGCCATTTCCAGGTTGCCGATCACAACCTGGAGCTGATTGTTGAAATTGTGCGCAATGGCCCGCGCCATGCGGTTTAGACTTTCAAACTTCTGGACCTGCCGGTTCCGGGCTTCAAGTTCCGAATTTTCGGCTTCCGCCCGTTTGCGGTCGGTGATGTCGTGGACAATGGAGCAGAGAAAGTTCTTATCCGCCAATTCTATCTTGCTGCTGAATACATCCACATCCCGGATGGAGCCATCCGCTCTGCGATGTTTAAATACCCAATGCAGCGATCCCGCTGATAGAGTTTTATGCACCTCATCCATCACGGTTTCGGGCGGCAGGGTGTTGATCTGCTGAATGCGCATCGTCCTGAGTTCTGATAGAGACCAGCCATAAAAGTCTGATGCCGCTTGATTGGCTTGAATGATAGCTCCTGAACCCGGATCGATCAGAAGCATGATTGCACGATTCAGTTCAAACAGTTTCGTGAACTGCGCCTCGCTTTTACTTGATAATTCTCCCATTGTCGGGTTTCATACTCGCTTTTGTGGTTTTATACCAGTCTGTCTCAAACACATTTACCGGCGCGTCATCATCTGTAATCTCAAGGCTGCTTCCGAATTCCTTCTGTAAAAAACTTATAACCATGTCTGAAATCATCCCCTTAATGACAATTTCAGTATGGGGCGTTTTCACGACTGCCTGCATAATACACATCTATTTGTTTCGGTTGTAATCAATTTTTGGTTACTTATCAATCATAGTTTTTCTCACATACATGATCCATTACCCAGGGAGAACAGGTTGCGTTTTATGGCAATTCTCCTACGATTCCCCTCAACCGGCGACAACCCTGTCGCCACCCTGATTTTTGGCATGATACATGGCGATATCGGCGCGTTTAATCAGAATCACACCCGAGGTTTCGTCTTTTCGCTGAACCACGCCCAAGCTTAAAGTAACACGGGGAAGCACGCAGCTTCTACGGCAATCATACGGCCAGTCGTCATTGAATATCCGGCGGATCTTCTCAGCGGTAATTATCGCCTGGTCTAAATTGGTCTCAGGCAGCAGGACGAAGAACTCGTCTCCGCCATATCGAAAGCCTTTATCCGTGCTGCGGATTGTATCATTGAGCAGATTTCCGACCCGCCGAAGGACGTTGTCACCCTCCAGATGCCCGAGCCGGTCATTGCATTCCTTGAATTTATCCAGATCAAAACAGATCAGACTCAATGGACTGTTATAGCGTATGACCCGGTCGATTTCATCGGCCAGGCAGGAATGGAAATGCCGCTGGTTGAACAGATTGGTCAGTCCATCGACAATGGAAAGTTTATGGAGTTTTTCCTCCATAGCTTTTTGATTTGTCAGGTCATGGAAAAAACCGACGCTCCCCACCTCATTGCCGTTGTCAAAAATCAATACCGCCGACAGGCGAATCGGAATGGCTTTGTTGTCTATGTCAACAATGGTGGTTTCGAACCCATCGAGACATCCAACACCGCCGTAGTCTTCGGCATAAAGAGATGTTTTGATCCTGCGCGCCTGTTCCCGGGTTCCATAGATTTGACCAATGTCCAGACGCCCAATGACATCCACAATCTTGCGCCGGGTCAACGCAGCGGCTTTTGCATTGAAAATCACCACAGTACCGCGCGTATCCACGCCGATGACCCCATCCGGACAAGCGGCGATCAGGTTGGAGATCATTGTATCTCCGGGCATTATCGTGGAAAAAGCTGTCTTGATCATTGTCATTCTCTTCCCCATTTTTGGGATGACCTTTGAGTACCCACAGTGAAGCCCCACCGCTTGTCGTTCATCCATGTTTTCAAGCGTTCCATATGTTTGACAACCATAGAATTGTTGATGGTCAGCTCGGTATCCAGTCCGTCAAAGCCGTTGGCTTTGGCTTTGGTGGATAGCGGCAAGTCATGGATGGCACAGTAGTTTTCAATCATGACCCAAGTCTGCCATAACACAATATCTGTCCTTTCTTCAAGGCATGATCGTTTATATTCCAAACTTTATCGAAGACTTTTCATGGCCCGACCCCACAGAATAACATAATTTGATTGATAATCCGGTACAGATTTGTTAAACGCTGGCTGAATTGGGAACTGAAGAGCAAGTCTGACATGCCCTGATAGCCCGAAAATGTTCTTGCATCCCAATGGATATTGCATTTCAACACCTGTATGGTGTCTTTTGCCGATCCCTGTGGCTGTGGAAAATCAAATTTCTTATCATTTCATTGGGAGGGAAAGGGATGCCTCGGACAACTATCGCAATCACATCGAAGGCCGAAGCGAACGTTTCATGTACGCAGCGCTGTCAAAAAAAAACACCCCCGGACTGCCGCCATAAACCCATCCGCGCTGCCGCATTCATCGGGTGTATCCTGGTTATCGTCGCGCTTTGTGGTGGAGCCTTCGGGGTCTACGCCGGGCCGGACCAGGGTGTAACAACCGCGAATACAATCCCTCCCGCACCGGTTCCGGTCGATCCGCAGTTGACGCAGGCAACTACTGGGCCTTCCGAAGTACTGGTGGGCGCCTATCTCTATTTCGTGCGCGATATCGACACGCGGGCCAACACCTTTGTCGGTGATTTCTACCTGTGGTTCTTATGGCGCGGAGACCGTGATCCCACCAAAAGCTTCGAGATCATGAACGCAGTGGGCGCACCCACGATAAAACCGATCTTCACGGATGATGCAGACGTCGGCAAGCCCGAGGAACTGCCGGATGGACGCCTCTACCAGCAGTTTCACATTCAGGGAACGTTCGGCTGCTCCATGGATTTCTCGACCTACCCGCTGGATCGCCATGTGCTTACCATCGAGTTGGAAGACACCAAAAGTACGGTTCGTGATATCCTGTACAAGGTCGATGAACCCAGTACCACGCTGCATCCTGATGTAAAGGCGCAGGGATGGGAACGGCACGGTTTCTCAGGTCGCGCGTTGACGGTGGACTATGCCAGCACTTTCGGTGACCCGAGAGAACAAGGTACCATTCAGTATGCACATGTGTCGTTCGGCCTCGAAATCGAGCGTCCGAGGCCTTCCGCGATTCTTGAAGGGCTAGCGCCGATCGTGATTTCCATGATCATCGGTCTGTGCGCTCTGTTCCTGCGCCCCGATGAGTTTGGAACCCGCATGGCAATGTATGCAACGATCGTGATGACATATGTTTTTGTCAACATGGACATTGCCTCGAAGGTGCCGGACGGCGCCGGAACGCTGCTGCGCAAGATCACCGTTACCGGATTCATCATCCTCGCAATGCTGTCCCTGGCCGGCATCAGGTCGTTTGCACTGGCAAAACAAGAACGGTTCGACGAGGCACGCCGCTTTGACCGGATATGTTTCGGCGTTGCCCTCACTGCTTTTTTCACAGCCTGTGTTACCGTCATCGGGCTCAATTACTAAAAGGAATATCAATGTCGGCAACACGGTCAACAGGCTTCCGCTCTGAAGTCAACGGAGCGGACAGCATCCAGGAGTGCCACACGACCAAGAATTTTCAGCCCGCTGTTTACGTCAAACAGTATTACGAATATCTCGGAGATGAGAACCGGGCGATTCTGGAATTTCTGTGGCGGCAGTTCCAGAGCTGTCCGGAAAGCGCGGACATGCTCGATTTCGGTTGCGGGCCGACCATTTACCAGTTTATCGCCGCCGCCCCCAAGGTACGGACCATTCATGTCGCGGACTCGTTGGTTACGAATTTCGAGGCGATCCAGGACTGGATGGCAGCAAAACCGGATGTTTTCTCATGGCGGGAATACATCCGGGAAACCCTTGTATTAGAAGACCCTTCCGCTGTTTCGTGCGCCGATATCCGCGAGAGGGAGCAGCTCATCAAGCAAAAGATCACGCGTTTTCTTCACTGCAATCTGGGGGCGTCTCCGCCCATCGCCGAAGTCGCCGAGGCTTCCTACGACGTTCTCATGACCAATTACTGCCTGGAGTTTCTGCCGGCGCATATCGACTTTGAAGCCGGAATGGCACAAGTCCTTTCATTGCTGCGTTCCGGGGGCCGATTCATCCTTCAGTTCCTTCGCCGCACGCCAGACTATCCGGTAGGAGACCATCGGTTTTTGTGCCGGCGGATCGATGAAGACGACTTCCTCCGCATCCTGCCGAAATGCGGATTCGCTTCCCCAACCATCGAATATCAGATTGTCGAGGCAGAGGACGGATTGAATCGGCCCTACGAGAGTTTCGTCATGATGGCGGCGTCAAAGGCATGAACGCACCGTTCGCCATTCCGGAAGCCCTGCTGCTGCTTCTGGATCGCATTCAGTCGGAAGGCCGGTGCGAGACACCGCTCATCCTGACCTCCAGGGCGCTGTTGGAGTACAACTATCGCTGCTTTTGCAGCCTGATCCCGGTGGATGCTGTTTTTTTTCCCGTCAAGACCAACAACACGCCGGAAGTATTAGGGTGTCTGCACAACCAGGGGGCACGGTTCGAAGCAGCCTCCGCCGTTGAACTCTGTCTGCTGCTCCGTACCGGCATTGCAAGCAGCGACGTCATTTTCAGCAACCCTGTCAAATCTCCCGCACACATCATATCGGCTTACCAGGCCGGCGTCCGCACCTTCGCCTTCGATACTGCCTGCGAAGTACACAAGATTCAGCGCCATGCTCCACAAAGCGAGGTGTATGTTCGGATCGAGGTGTCCAATGACGGTGCGGAATGGAAGCTTCATCACAAGTTCGGAGCACCCGGCAGCGAGGTGATCGGCCTGTGCTCTGCGGCACGGGATGCGGGGCTCTCCCCCACAGGCCTTGCTTTCCATGTGGGCTGGAACAATGCGCAATTGGCGTCGTGGTCCGGCGCACTGCAACACACTGTACAGATTGCCGAATCGTGCATCCGACATGGGTTTCCCCTGCGATCGATCAATATCGGAGGCGGCTTCCCCGCACACGGCGGGGACCAATATACGCGGCTTCAAGACATCGCGGATGTCTTGAAGCCAATGGTGCGAATTCTCAAGGAAGAGTTGGGACTGCTGCTTTATGCCGAGCCCGGATCATTCATTGCGGCCAATGCCTGCGTGATGGTCTGCCGCGTACTCGATGTGGTGCAGCGCCACGATCAGGCCTGGGTCTATGTGGACTCCGGCATCAATCAGGGTTTTTATTGGATTTATGCAGGCGTCCAGTATCAGGTTGTTGCGGCCCAACCGCGTTCGCGCAAAACAAGAAACTACGTCGTGACAGGACCGACCTGTGATTCCCACGACATCTTCGGCGATGCGGTCGAGTTGCCAGCAGACTTACGTGAGGGCGACCTCCTTCTCGTATTTCCGGCCGGCGCGTATGTTTCGTCGGCAAGGAATTACAACGGATTCGCCTACCCGGACGTACTCTTCGCGTAGCGCCCACCCAGTGGACAGGCAAGAAACAGAAAGGTTTTATCCCTATGCTTAATATTGAAGATGGCGACAGTGCTTATGGAGCACGGCTCGTAACGGATGAATCTTATGAATGTGGCCAACTGATCCATCATATCACGCAGTATCGCGTCACAAACCAGCCAACCTATCAAACCATTCAAATTGGACGACGTCACCATATCGAAGATCTGGGCATACTCGCCTATTTGAACCATTCTTGTGAACCCAACACGATCGTGGATACCACTGCGTTGACTGTAACGGCTGCCCGAGACATTGCACCCGGTGAAGAGCTGAACTTTTTCTATCCCTCTACGGAATGGAAAATGGATCAACCCTTCATTTGCCAGTGCGGGGCGCACCACTGTCTTCGTTTGGTGGCGGGTGCAAAATACCTTTCCGTCGATATTCTCAGTCGTTATTTTTTAAATGAACATGTCCGCGAAATGCTTGCATCTTCATCGTCAATTCGTATTGCGGCCACGGCGCGATTCAAGTGAAGAAGGGTTTTTCAGCATCATCCCCAATATTGGAGATAATGGAATGATTGTCGTGAAATCGAATAAACATGTGTTGCTCTGTTGTGTGATGTCATTATTAGTTTATTTTACTGCCGGTAATCTTTCAGCTCAGGAAAAGAAACCCGATGAAGTGAGTATAGGGCTTTATATTATCGATATTTATAATATCAATTTCAAAGAAAAAGAATTGACCGCAGATTTTTACTTGTGGTTTAACTACATGAATCCTGAATTACATCCATTAAAAACGTTCGAGATCATCAATACCAAGCGGACAGAAAAATTGGGCGAGCCTGTGATAAAGAAATCCGCCAATGGGATGATTTACGAACTGGTCAAATGCAAAGCGCTGATAAAAAAAAACTGGGATATTACAGCCTATCCGTTTGATGAACATACGGTTGAAATTTTCATTGAAGATACGGCTTCCGATGCAACCAGTATGGTCTTTGTGCCTGATACAAAAAATAGTAATATCGATAAAAGCTGCAATATCGTGAATTGGAAAATCAAGGATTTCAACATCCGTGAAGAAAAATACATTTGGGAAACGACGTATGCCGATCCGGACATCGCCAGCAGTAACGACTCGGGAAAAGAGTCCGGGGTATCCAATCAAGGGAGCAGCAGCTACTCGAGACTGATCATTTCGTTTAATTTGGAAAAAACCGGCTCGATTTTGATCAGATTCATCAAAACTTTTGCGATTCTAGAAATAATCATCTTAATTTCCTTCATCGCACTCTTTTTACCACCCGATAATATCACACAACGATATAATCTTTTGGTGGGATCTATTTTCAGCACGATTGCCAGTCAGTATGTCATGGGCAGTAAATTACCCGAGAGTTCAACAGAGACCTTCGTAGATTTTCTATACAATTTATCCTATCTATATATATTTATAAATATTGTGAAATCGACGCTATCGTCCATTCTGTTTCAAAAAAACAATAAAGATTTAGCTGTAAAAATAGATAAATATGGTCTTTTTATCATTATACCTTCTTATTTCATTTTAGTGGTCGGTATGATCATTTATTTGATGGTGTCTCAACACCAAAGATAAATCCAGATGTATTTTTTCTGGAGTACATTTCGTTCGGAATGAATGCATCCGATCAAACCAATACTCCGTCTGAAGCAGTGTCCAACACCTTTCTGACCATTTCAGCCAGATCGCCTGCTGCCACGGGCTTCATGAGAAACCCTTTGATACCCATAGCCTTACCGTGCTGCATATCTATTTCATCGCTGAAACCCGTGCAAATAATAATCGGAATCCCTGGTTTGATCAAAATCAATTCCCTGGCAAGCTGTTCGCCGGTCATATTCGGCATGCTCTTGTCGCTGATCACCAGATCAAAATTGCCGGGATTGGCTTTGAAAGCAGACAACGCATCCGGGCTACTCGTACGGACGGTTACCTGATATCCTAGCTTTTCGAGCATCATCTGTTCCATGTACGCGATCGGCTCCTCATCATCGACCAGCAGAATACTTTCGCTGCCTGTTGGATACGTTCCGTTACCGGCGGCGGCTTTGCTGACCGCGACGTCTTCGAGAAGGGGCAAATACACTTGAAAGGCGGTTCCCTTGCCGACCTCGCTGTTGACACGAATATTTCCGCCGTGTTCCTTAACGATGCCGTGTACCACCGAAAGCCCCAACCCCGTGCCCTTTCCCAGTTTTTTGGTGGTAAAGTAGGGTTCGAATATTTTAGCGATCAACGTTTGAGACATTCCGGTACCTGTGTCGGATACGGTGATGCAAGCGTACCTGCCGACCAAAATATCTCCCGTCATTACACGGGATGGCAATTCCTCTGGTCCACCCAAAGAAGTAATGTGCGTTTCTTTCAGTTCGATTTTTATCGTTCCACTGTTTTTTTCAACGGCATGAAATGCGTTTGTGACAAGATTCATGGCAATCTGATGCACCTGCGTAGGATCTGCGGATACCAGGCCGCAATCTGTGTCGATATGGCTTGATATTTCAATATTCATGGGTATCGCCGCTCGGGCCAGTTTCAATACCTCATTCAGGATGGGCTGAATCCGGATGGGCAGTTTCCTGGGTTTGGATTGGCGGCTGAAAGCCAATATTTGCTGAACCAGATCGCTGCCCCGTTGTGCGGATTTATGGATTTGTTCAATGCTTTCACGTTCACGGCTGCCTGGCGGCATGTCATCGAGCAGCATCTCTGAAAGTCCGCTGATCGGAAACAGAATATTATTCAGATCGTGGGCAATGCCGCCCGCAAGAGATCCGATGGACTCCATTTTTTGCGCCTGCTGGAGCCTGGCTTCGAGTTTGATATTTTCCTCCTCGGCCAGCTTTTGTTCGGTGATGTCACGCGAAATCCCCTGCACCCCAAGAATTTCCCCCTGCTGATCCCGGTAAAACTGGGCATTGGTGGATACCCAGACCACGGAGCCATCTTTCGCCCTCAGGGGAACTTCATACCCTTTGATTTCTCCCTTTTGCCGTAAAGCCGCAAGGAATTGGTCACGCTCTTCAGGATTGACATAAAATTCGTAAAGTTTTTTTCCGATGACTTGATCGGGGGGATAACCCAGAATTTGTTCAACGGAGGGTGAGACGATGCGTAGTACGCCTTCATTGTCCGTTCTATAAAAGACGTCAATGATTGATTCAAATATTTCCCTGTATTTTCTCTCGCTTTCCTGTAAGGCGGCTGTTCTTTCCTGAACCATTTTATCCAGTGAATTCCGCTGCTCCCTCAAGGCATCCTCGGCTTTTTTGATCCGCAGGGCGACCTTGACCTGTGAAATCAGTTCATGCTGGTCAATCGGTTTGGCCAGAAAGGCGTTTGCGCCAATCTCCAGGCCTTTGACCCGGCTTTCGGGGTCGGTCTTGATGGCCGTAATCATAATCACCGGGATGCAATTCGTGCGTTCATCAGACATCAGTCTGCGGCAGGTTTCAAAGCCATCCATATCCGGCATTTTTACATCCAGCAAAATGGCGTCGGGTAATTCGGCCCTGGCGATCGCAATTCCTTCCATCCCGGATTGGGCGGTTATCACCGTGCAGCCGGGCAGCAGATTCTTCAGCAGGGCGGACAGGATGATCAGATTGTCCATTTTATCGTCAATCGCCAGTATTTTCTGCATAAAACCTCCTGTCATCCTTTCAAATATTCTGCAAGCTTTTTCATGCAGTCCTGCGGATCAATCGGCTTGGAGATGTAATCATCGCATCCGGCCGCCAGAATTTTTTCCCGGTCGCCTTTCATGACCCGCGCAGTCAAGGCGATCACCGGAATCCGACTGAGTCTCTGGCTATCCTTGAGATAGCGCACCACCGCAAAACCATCCATCTTCGGCAAGGCCATGTCAAGAAGGATCAGGTCGGGTACGGTTTCCTCGGCCACCCGCAGTCCTTCTTCACCGTCGGTTGCTTCCAGTATCCGGTACCGGTTCTGCAAAATCGCCTTGATGGTGGTCATGTTGTCGGGATTGTCCTCTACGATCAGGATGGCGGGTGGACCGCCTGCCTCTTTCGGTTGACGAATGGCAGATGACGGTTGGCGGATGACGGATGGTGGTTTTTCTTCGTCCTCCGCCCTCCGTTCTCTGTCCTCTGTCGCCGCCAGCCCTGAGCAAGTTCCAAGCATCGAGCCGATTTTTAACAACAGGCTTTCCCGGTCCACATCCCCCTTTTGAACAAGCTGCTGGATATGGTTGGTGTTGAGCCGCCTGAAGTCCTCCGGGGTCAGATCCTTGGCTGTGAGGATCAATACCGGAATTTTTTGCGTCGCCTGGTGACCGCGGATATTTTCCAGCACCTCAAAACCGTCGATTCCCGGCATCATCAAATCCAGTATAACGCCTTCTGGGATTGTATGAAAAACATAGTCAAAAGCCTCCTGCCCGCCTCTGGCCACATCCACGACATATCCGGCAGATTCAAGAACTGCTGTGACCTGAATGATCGCCGCTTCGTTGTCCTCGATCAGCAGAATCCGAGGTGGGAACGCCAGTTTTTCAAAAGCAGGATTTTTAGGCAGGCATTCAATCTCCAGCAGGATTCTTTTGATTTCCGAAAGCAGCGTCACCGGCGTGGCGACGCTTTTCTCCAAGATAGAAAAGACATTTCCGCTCAATTTGTTCCGGTCTTCTTCCGTCAGGTCTTTGGCCGTGACAACGATGACCGGCAGGTCCCTGGTCTCGGGATTTTTGCGAATTTTCTCCAGCACGGTAAAACCGTCCAGCTCGGGCATCATCAAGTCCAGAACCAGCACATCGGGAATCTGTTTATTGATCAATTCCAGACAGACAGCGCCATCCTCGGCCACGATCAGATGCATCCCCTCCTCTTCAATGATCTGTCCGATTTGCCGACGATCCAGCTCGTTGTCATCGACGATCATGATCGAGCGGGTTCCTGGCTTTCCGATTTTTTCGATCTCGGAGATGAGCTGTTTCTTGGACACCGGCTTGGTGACATAGCCGATGGCGCCAAGGGCGAATCCGGTTTCCTTCCCCTCCGAGATGGAGACGATAATGACCGGGATGTCTTTGGTTTCGGGGTTCTTCTTCAGGCCCTGCAGCACCTCCCATCCATCCATATCCGGCATGATGATATCAAGGGTGATGGCGAATGGGCATTCGCGCGCGGCGAGGATCAGCGCTTCGGCTCCGGATGTGGCGGTGAGCGTATTGTACCCCTCCTGGAGCAGGTAACGGGAAATCATGGCCGCCATATCCGGTTCATCATCCACAACAAGAATGGTCTTGCGTTCTGATTTTTTTACCCCGGCCGGCTGCCGGGTGACGATCGGTTCGTAGGTGGGCGCTGACCCCTGCCATGCAACGGGCAGGGTCAACGTAAATATGGAGCCGACACCTTTGGCGCTCTGTACAGTAATGTCCCCACCCAGCATCCGGGCGGCCTTGCGGGCAATGGTCAGGCCCAGCCCCGTGCCTTCATGTTTTCTTGCAGATGTTCCGTCCACCTGCCGGAATTCGTCAAAGATAAAGGGGAGATCGTTTTCCGCAACGCCTATGCCGGTATCGGCAATCCGGACAGAGAACCTTCCCTGATCCGACCGGGCCGAAACCGTCACACTGCCTGCCTCGGTAAATTTGACGGCATTGGCGATCAGGTTCTGCAGGATCTGAGAGACCCGGATATCATCGCTTTCAAGCGGCGGGAGGTCTTCGGGGATATCCTGGCGGAGTTCAATCCGTTTTTCAGCCGCTAGGGGTGCAATGCTTTCAACAATATCATCGATGGTCATGCGAAGGGAAAACGGCTTCGGGTTGACATCCATCCGACCGGCCTCGATCTTGGATAGATCCAGAATATCGTTGATCAGCGTGAGGAGGTTTTTCCCGTTGCGCTCGATAATTTCCAGGTAGTTGACCTCTTCAGTACTCAGTTTCGTACCGGCCTGCATCAGCAGCACGCGAGAAAGGGCCATGACGGAATTAAGCGGGGTCCGGAGTTCATGGCTCATATTCGAGAGAAACTGGCTCTTCAGCCGGTTGGCCTCTTCCACCGCCAGTCGCTGCCGGTTCAAATCCACATTCTGTCCCTGCAACTCAGTGTACTGGGCCTGTAGCTCCTCCGACTGGGCAATAAGCTCTTCCGACTGAGCCTGAAGTTCTTCCGACTGAGCCTGGATTACCTCATTTTTTGACAGCAATTCAAGGTTGGCCTCTTCCACCGCCTGCCGCTCGCGATCCAGCTCCACATTCTGCTGTCGCAATTCTTCGGTCTGTTTTTGCAGTTCTTTGGCTTGTTCATTCAGTTTATGGGAATATTCCCGGATATTTTCGAAAGCCAGCATACCGATGATACCGACATTCAGGCTTTTCCAGGAATTTTTTATAATTGTCAGCGCTTCCGTGGAATAGATATTGAGCGACGCCAGAGAGATCACGGCAATGACTTTTTGGAATTGCATGATCGGGATGGTGATAATCTCTTTGGGTTTGAAGTTTCCGGCTACAGTTGCAAAATCAAATATCGTGTCCTCGGGGATGTTGCTGATACGGGAGATGGTCTTCTGCACCAGTGCAGCACCGAATTCCCCTTCATGCGTCTCGGCGGAAAATGGTCTCATTTTTTCCTGCATCAATCCGATAGCATAGTAAGGTTCAAACAGTTTTTTTTCTTCCTGCAGAAAATAGACAGCTCCGATATGGGACTTTGTTCTGGCTATCAACTCCGGTAATAAGGCGCGGCAAAAAGCCGTTAATTCCTCATTTCCCAGCATGACATCGGCGATCCGGGCGGTGTTCTCACTGCTTCGCCATTCAGCCTGAATCGTTTCGGCAAGGGCGTTGAACGCGGCGGAAAGTGTTCCGAATTCATTGGCGGAAATATACCGGCTGCGGGCATCGAAATCGCCCTGCCGGTATTTCTCGGCGGCAGAGGTCAGCTCTGTCAATGGTTCCATGATTCCTTGCGTCAGGAGGTA
This sequence comes from uncultured Desulfobacteraceae bacterium, assembly GCA_903953895.1. GTDB lineage: Bacteria > Desulfobacterota > Desulfobacteria > Desulfobacterales > Desulfatirhabdiaceae > RAAP-1. The sequence goes on from CAJBLH010000068.1 coordinate 27,755, forward strand.
AAGGATACCCATTGCCAGAACGAGAATGACGATCAGCAGGATCACCAGTGAAACAACCACCGTTTCTTTTTTAGCCTTGGCGTTCGCATAAAATGCGTCAGCCCTTTTCTCGGCGAAATCACTGATATCCCGGAGTTCATTCATGAGTTTATCCGCCTGGGCTCCGCCCACTCCGGAGGGACACGTGCGCTCTGTCGCTTCGGCGATCTTTCCGGCCCGCAGCAGACGGATGGTCTCGGTGCGGGTGGTTTTCCACTGAGTCAAGGCATTCCGAACCTCATCGATGTCCTGGCGAGGTCCCAGATAGCTTTGATACAGCACATCAAAGCGTCGGGCGGAGTTTGCCTCATGGGCGTCGATTTCCCGGAGGATGGCTTCCATTTCCAGCTCACTATTGGCGAGAATCAGGTCTTTCATCCCTTTGTATATATACAGAAAGTCCGCCTGAAGCTCACCGATGGCTTTGCGGACAGTGAACGGATGATCGTACAAGTCCTTGGTATTCAACCATAAGCTGTCCGTCTGAAACCAGGAAACCGCGCCGAGCAGCAGCACCAATATGAGAATGGTGCTGAGAGAGATACGCAATTGCATGCCGATTTTCAGATTTCTGAACCCACCAAATCCCTGATAGAACTTGCTCGGTGAACTCATGAAGCTCTCCTTAATTTTTTCGGTAAATCGGGCTGAAATCAATCACCCGGTGGAAGTGACGGCGATACGTCATGGTTGGCGCCTCCGCCTCACCGAGTATGAGCATACCATGATTGGCGAGTGAATGGTACAGCTTTGCAAAAATGGTCTCCTGATATTCGATGTTGAAGTAGATCAAGAGATTGCGGCAAAGTACCAGATCGAAGTTGCCGAAGACGCTCTCCGGCGGAACGCTGTGTTTCTTGTTCAGCATATCGTAAAGTGAAAAAGACACCTGTTTTTTGATATCCGGAATCAACCGGAAGCATGCCCCCTCGGACGTAAAATATTTCGTCAAAAGCCGGTGTTTGATGTTTTCAACGCTGCTCAGCGGATAGAGCGATTTCCCGGCATCCGCAAGCACACCGCAATCGATATCGGTTGCAAAAAGGTGAATATCCATCGCAATTTTTTCCTTTTTAAGCAACTCTTGGATCAGGATCGCCATGGAATACGGCTCCTCTCCTCTGGCGCAGCCGGCGGACCAGATACGAAGGGAAGGGTTCTTCAACCTGGCCTTTTCCAGGACGATGGCTGGCAGAATCCGATCTGCGATCAGTTCAAATGTCAATGTGTCCCGGAAGAACCGGCTGACATTGATGGTGATGACATCCAGGAGGTTGTCCAGTTCGGCAGGGTTTTTCAGCAGATAGGACAGGTATTCGCTGAAGTCTTTGCAGGCGGTGGCGGTCAACCGCTGGCCGATGCGACGCTCCAGCATGGCCGGGCGGTAGCCGGAGAAATCAAAGCCGCGCATTTCCATCAAATAATCGAGGATGGGTTTCAGCTCCATGGCTGTTACCTTTGTGCGGCCCCACCGCCAGCAAGCGGGGAGGCGACAATGAACTCCGCGCCGCCGTTGATATTCCGGGCCGTGATGCTGCCGTTCATGCTGCGTTCGATGATCATTTTCGACATGTACAGGCCGATGCCGCTCCCCTTTTCCTTGGTGGAAAAATAAGGATCGAATATCCTGTCCATAATTTCCGCCGGAATGCCGACGCCGTTATCGCGCACCGAAACGCATCCCATGCCGTTTTGCTCAGTCACAAAGATATCCACCCTGCCGGAAAACGGTTGACTGCGATACTGGATCGCATTTTTGGCATTGGACAGCAGGTTCAGAAGCACCTGGGAATATTCGTTTGGAAAACCGAGCAGTTTCAGATCACCCGGGGCATCGATATGGATGGAAATATTGCTGTTCTGAAAACTCGATGCTACCAGTGAGATGGCTTCTCTGATCTGATCCAGTGCGGAAAAGACGGTAATCTCCTTGTCCGGACGGAAGAAATTGAGAAAATCGCTGATGGTTGTGGACATTTTCTGAACCATCCGGCTGCCGTCCGCATATGCCTGATTGAGATAACCCGCATCGAGTGTGTTGGACTGGTAGGCGTCCTTGATGTTGAAAAGCAGCATCCCCAGCGCATTCAGGGGCTGTCGCCACTGGTGTGCGATATTGCCGATCATCTCTCCCATGGCAGCCAGCCGGCTCTGTCGGACCAGCATGCGTTCCTGTTCTATGGTTTTTCTGACCTCCTGCGCCACCCGCTGTTCCAGCGATTCGTTGATCCGCCGGACATCATTGAACTGAGTCGTCAGTGAATCGGCCATCCGCCTGAAATTGTCGATCAGGCGATTTACCTCCGTTATGCCGCTTTCAGGCCAGTCGATTCCTGAGTCATCCGTAGAAAGCCTGCCGGGAAGATCATGGGTGATCAGATACAGTTTTTCAAGTGTGACAATCGAGCGGCGACTTAAAAATTCCGCCAGCACCAATGCCCCGAGCAACAGAAAAAACAGCAGGGTCAGCTTGCCGGTGTAATTGTTGTAGAGCATTTTCTGGAAAGGTGCTACCGGCTGCTCCAGTATCAGCCTCCATTCCGCCAGATTGCCGATGGCGGCTTCCGCGATATAGAACGATTTCATCCAGCGTTCCGAGATCGGGGTGTTGCGCGGTACAACCGGCACCCACTGGCCGATCCCCTCATCAAGATAATTGATCGTTCCTTCGCCACGCATAAATGGGGTCATCACCGTTTGATCGGTACGGTTGCTCATAATGACGTTGCTGTTTTTATCAAGCAGTGTGTAGAGCAAGGCATTTTCGTCCAAATTCTTTTCGAGATGCTCCTGTACCTGCTCCAGACTCAGAACGCCGCCGACAAAGCCGCCATATTCTCCCTGAATGATCACCGGCGCAACCATCGCGACAATCGGTTTTGGGGTGATGCCGAGTTTGCCCATCATCACCTCCGAGAGCATCGGTTTGAGTGTCTGCTTGAGTACCGGGATGTAGGCGCGATCCGCAAAGCTTCTGCCGATGACTTTCTGCCCCGTTTCATCGATTGACGGAAAGTAGGCGATGGCTATCGCGTCTTTGTCCTGCAGCCCGGCCCGCTGAAAATTGACATCTGATTTAATTGTCAGTTCCAGATAAAATTGCATCTGCTCCGGAGGTCTCGAAGCAGCCATCTCTGCCAGATTGAAAATGGCTGAAGTTCTGTTCGCTATCCAGGTTTCTAGGCTGTAAGCCGCATGCCGGCAACCTTGTATCAGTGAGGAGCGGATATGGAGGTCGGTCTCGGCAAAATCCTTTCTGCAGCCAAGCGACAGCATGATCAGCGCAGGGCACAACACGAATAAAGCCAGCAGATTGTAGATCAAATCACGGTAAGACATCCGCGATGAGCGGGTTAAGAGAGAATAGCCGGTAAAGATCATCCAGGCGATGAGGGCATTGGCGATGCCGTTTACGGCCTGTTTGATCATGACGATAGAAGTGTTGCTGAAAGGAACATGCATGACGACATGATAGAAAAAATAGACCAGCGGCATGCCCATGAGGAGCCAGTAAAGCGTATCGGCAACCACCAGACCCATCTTGCGGCGTCTCATGAGCCAGCCGACAACCGCCACTTCGGCAGTCATGATAATGATGGCGTAGGGGTGATTCCATAGGATGTAGGTCATGCCGGCGATGATGGCGGCTGCTAAAATGCCCTGGCCAAGGCCGAAAAACTGCAGGGCCAGCATGGCGAAGATGCTTCCAAAGAGAAAATCGATATTCAGAAAGATCGGGTACTTGAAATAATTACCTGCCAGACCGGCTCCGATCAGGGCTGTGATCAGCAGGATGGCCCCGGTCAGATTGATTTTCCGGCCTGCAATCCTCCGGAAGTCTTTTTCATCCACCTGATAGTGCAATGGGTTTTTCTTGTTTGAAATGGGGTCTTTTTCAATCATAGTCGAGCCTTTTGCACTTCCTTTATCACCGGCAAAAAAACACGAAAGACGCTGCCCCGGCCCGGTTCACTCTCCACCGTCACAACCCCGCCATGGGCCTGAATAATTCCCAGAGTCACCGGCAGACCCATACCCCGGCCGGTGAACTTGGTGGTGAAAAACGGATCAAAAACCTTCTCGATATCCTGAGCCGGTATTCCACAACCGGTATCCGACACTTCAAGGCAGGCATATTCAGTGTGTTGCGGGAGCCACCCGATGGGAAAGTGTGAAGAAGTGGGAATATCCGCAGCAGAAACCTGCTTGACTATCAGATGAATGGTTTTTTTACCGACATCGACGGCCTCTCGTGCATTGATGACCAGATTGGTCAGTACCTGCCGGATCTGATTTTCATTGGCGCGAACGGTTGGGCCGGGTGCAGATAGATCGGTCACCAGAACCACTTCTTTGGCCAGGGTGGCGTTCAGTAAGGGAAGACTTCTGCGGCAGACATCGGAAAAATCCAACAGATTGCGATTACCGGTTGTCTGCCCCAGGTAAGTCAGCATCAGGCCGCTCACTTCGGATGCTCTAAGGGTCGCCTTCATGGCTTCATTCAGGAAATCAGCCAGTTGTTCACATTCTGCCATGTCGGACATGGCCATCTCCAGATTTCCCATAACGACCTGGAGCTGATTGTTGAAGTGGTGGGCAATGGCCCCGGCCATGCGGCCCAGGCTTTCCGCCTTCTGGAGCTGCCGGTTCTGTGTCTCGAGTTCCGTCTTCTCCGCCATGATCCGGAGCCTGTACGTACATTCGAGCAGCGCCTGAAGCAATCGGTCGGGATCGACGGGTTTGACGATATATTTGTCCACGCCGATTTCAATCGAGCGCATCAGATAGTCTGTCTGCTCAAAAGCGGTGGTGACGATGATCGGTATGTTGGAATCCTGTATGCGGATTTCCCGGGCCAGAGCCAGCCCGTCCATTTCCGGCATCTGAATGTCGGTAATAACAATGGCCGGGCGGTGCGTGTGGTATGCGGCCAACGCGGCAGTTCCATTGGCCGCGGTGATGAGCGATCCGACACGTTGACTCAGGAACCTGCCGAGCTGGTCGCGCGTATCGTGGTCATCCTCCACATAGAGGAGAGTAAGCGTTTTCAGAAAATCAATGTCATTGTTGATGAGATGCATACAATCTTCCTTATCTACAGGCAAAGGTCCGGCAGTGAATGGCGCGGACCACTCAACTTCCGATCTTCCCGGCTTCCCGACTTTCGTTTCCCGCAGCAAGCGGGGCTGTGACGATGAACTCTGCGCCGCCTGCGATGTTCCGGGCCGTGATGTCGCCGTTCATGTTGCGCTCGATGATCATTTTTGACATGTACAGGCCGATCCCGGTGCCTTTTTCTTTTGTGGAAAAATAGGGATCGAAGATTTTTTCGAGTATCTCCGGCGGGATGCCGCCGCCGTTATCGCATACAGAGACGCATCCCCGCCCGTCTTGCTCAAAGAGGACAACATCCACCCTGCCGGCAATCGGACGATGGTGCGCCAGGATCGACTCTTTGGCATTGGACAGGAGGTTCAGGAGAACCTGAGAAAATTCATTTGGAAAACCCAGCAGGTTCAGATCGTGCGGGGCATCGATGTGGATGGAAATCTGGCTGTTCTGGAAACTGGATTCCACCAGCGCGACCGATTCCCTGATCTGCGCCAGTGCGGAGAAGGCGATGATCTCCTTGTCCGGGCGGAAGAAATTGGAAAAATCGCTGATAGTCGTGGACATTTTACGGACCAGGCGGCTGCCGTCTGAAACCGCCTGATCCAGATAAGTCGCATCCAGCGTGTTGAACTGGTAGGCGTCTTTGATGTTGAAAAGTATCAGGCCGAGGGCGTTCAACGGCTGGCGCCACTGGTGCGCGATGTTGCCGATCATCTCCCCCATTGCTGCCAACCGGCTCTGCTGAATCAGCAGCAGCTCGTGTCTGATGTTTTTCGTCACCTCCAGCGCCACCCGGTATTCCAGTGTTTCGTTGAGGCGAAGGAGTTCTCCTTCGATCTGCTTGTGCTCGGTGATGTCACGATTGATGCCGATCATTTTTAGAGGACTGCCGGTATGGTCCCGGATGATCATGGCATGCGCTTTAATGACTTTGATGCGTCCATCCGGATGCACGATGCGGAATTCGGTGTTGTAGTCATTTTCGCCATGAACTGCAGCCCTGGAAGCTTCCATGGCCATTTCAAGATCATCGGGAAGCAGGCTGTTTTTCCAGGCTTCAAAACACCCCGGAAAGGTATCGCGTGTAATGCCGTAGATCTCAAACATCTGTTCGTTCCATTGCAGTGTGTTGTCCTGGATGTTCCAGTCCCAGACGCCCAGTTTACCAGATGCCGTGGCAAGCTCCAACCGCTGCATGGTTTCTATCAATTTGTCTTTTGCCTCCAAGTGTTCGGTGATTTCCTGTTCAAGCTTTTTCGTTCTCAGCGCCACCTGCTTTCTCAGGGACAACGACCAGACGATAAAAATCACGGCAATCAGCATCAGGGCAGCAAACACGGACAGAATATATTTCAGGACCGGTTGCAGGGCTATGGGTGCAGGCTCCACCAAAGCAAACCATTTCTGATGGATTTGGTCGAGCGTTCCGGCAGCCTTGACGATGCTGAGTCCTTCGGACAGACGGTGCAGGAGCAGCTTATCGCCTTTTTTTACCGCAAAGCTGAAGCGACGCTGATAGTTATCCACCACAACCGGCGACGGATCAAGATTGACGAGGCCCATATGCTTCATGTGGAGAAGACCCACGAGCTTCGGCATGAGGGCGGCCTCTCCTTTTCCGAGATCAAGCAGCCGAAGGGCCTCCGGCAGGCTGTCTGTCAGAACGAGTTTCTCTGGCAGGGTGATGCCCCTGGAAATCAGGTAGTCGTGGGCGGCGTCATTTTTCATGACGATGATTGTCTTGTCCGCTAAGTCGATCAGGGATTGGATGCGATGCCTGCCCTTTACGACAAACACGGCATCGAAAGAAATCGTGTGGGGGGCCGAGAAATCAAAGACTCTGGCCCTTTCCTCGGAATAGGCCATCATAGGAAGCAGGTCGATCTTACCGGTTTCAAGCGCGGCGCGCGCCTGGTCCCAGGTTCCTGCCTGAATGTCGATTTCAAGCCCCACCACCTGAACCACGGCCCGGACCAGGTCCACGCAGAAACCGTCGGCATGGCCCTGGTCGTTCATGAAGGTATACGGGTAATAATTATCCACGATCAGGGTTGAAAGATGGTTTCGGGAAAGCAATCGATCCGTTTCGGTGGTACTCTCCATGACCTGGCTCCGGTTCGAATCTGTCGGCTGATCATCTGAAACGGCGGCGCCCGAAAACATTCCCTGAAACAGAAACAAGAAGAGGAGAGTTGCTACGATGACAGCCGGCAGTCGCCAAGTTGCGGCAACTGTCTGTAAGACGACTGAATCCGGCGCACTGGGGACCGGCGGACGCAATCTATGCATATTTGCCGTTTTCATAGACATCACCTTCAGGGTTAAAAAGCATCAGATAGATTTTTTCATGTAAGTTGCCTTAATGACCGCGCAAAGCATCACAGCCTTCAGTCTTGTCTAATGTGCTTCTAATTTTATTCAGCAGGTCGGAGGCATTGATCGGTTTCATGACCAGTTCGACATCTTCGTCGATTTCTCCACGGCTTCGGACGATGTCCGCCGAATAGCCGGTGACAAAAATGACCTTGATATCGGGCTGAAGCAGCCTGATCTCATCATATGACTGTTTGCCGTTTTTGTTGGGCATGATCATGTCCATCAGAACAAGCTGAATTGTTGACTGATTTTCAGCATATTTCCGGACGGCGTCGCAACCGTCTTCGGCCAGAATCACCTCATAGCCGAATTTTTTAAGGATGGCTGCCTCAAATTCCCGAACTGCAGGATCATCTTCCGCCACGAGGATCGTTTCGGTTCCCTTTTGAGGAGTCGCATGAACCGCAAACTCAGCTTCAGATGCCGCATCCCTGCTGGTAACAGGAAGATAAATTCTGTATGTCGTTCCTTTTTCCGGTTCGCTGTAAACATTGATATAGCCATTGTGCTGTTTGATGATTCCGTAAACAATGGCCATTCCCAGGCCGGTTCCTTTCCCGGCAACCTTGGTTGTAAAAAACGGTTCGAATATTTTAAGGCGGGTTTTCTCATCCATGCCCATGCCGGTATCCGAAACCGTTATTTGGGCGTACCTGCCCGGTGATCCATAGCCATAGGCCTGAATAAACAAGTCATCCAATTCCTGAATCGATGTTTCAATCGCCAGAATGCCCCCCTTTTCCATGGCGTCTCGGGCGTTGGTGGCCAGATTCATCAGCATCTGCGCGATCTGTCCGCCATCCACGCAGACGACCAGGTTTTTTTCCTTGAATGTGGTGATGAGCCGGATATCCTCGCCGATAATCCGGCGGAGAAATTTTCCCGCATCCGAAATGATCTGGTTCAGATCGTTTTTTTGGAGATTCATGATCTGCTTGCGGCTGAACGTCAGGAGTCCGCTGGTCAAAGCCGCGGCCCGGTTGGCTGCTTTGGATATTTGATCGATCTCGATATGATGCGGGGCGTCGTATTCCAGATTCATTTTCAGCATATCGCAGTAGCCGGTGATTACCATGAGAATATTGTTGAAATCATGGGCCACCCCGCCGGCCAGTTGTCCGATCGCCTCCATTTTCTGAGACTGTCGAAGCTGTTCTTCCATGAGCTTGCGGTCGGAGATATCGGAGAACATCCCGATATAGTGGGTAATACGGCCCTGGCCATCGGTAAGCGTTGTCATGGAGAGCCATTCGGGATAGATCTGACCGTTCTTTCGCCTGTTCCATAACTCACCGCGCCAGTATCCGCGAATTGCAATTTCGCCAAACATCGTATCATAGAATGCCTGATTCTGTTTACCTGATGACAGCAACCGGATCGGATTGCCGCCGAGGGCCTCCGCTGCGCTATAGCCGGTGACTTCGGTAAAGGCACGGTTGACCGAGATGATGATATGATCGGCATCGGTGATAATGATGGCCTCCTGACTGCTGTCGAAGACCCTGGCGGCCAGTCGGAGTTTTTTTTCGGAATACAGTCGGGCCGCGCATGCTTGAAGGGCCGTAACCAGCCGGTCCGGGTCAACAGGTTTGGCAACGTATTTATCCATGCCGATCTCGATCGATCGCATCAGATAATCGGTCTGCTCGAACGCCGTGACGACGATGATCGGTATGCTGGCATCGAGTTTTCGGATTTCCGACGACATGGTCAGCCCGTCCATTACCGGCATCTGGATGTCGGTGATGACGATATCCGGACGCTGATTGCCGAACGCATCCAGTCCTGCCGCACCGTTTTGCGCCGTGATCAGCGTGCCGATTCTGCGCTGTAGAAACCTTCCCAGTTGCTCGCGTGCGTCCGGGTCATCCTCCACATACAGAACGGTGAGCGTCTTTAAAAAATCACCGTTTATTTCACTTTGCATCATACCGGACATCCTTTGGAAGAAAGTTTTAATGATCACTGCTTAATCGCATTGTCTTAAAATTGCCGGGGCGATTTCCTCGAGCGGCAGTACTTTATGTATCGCGCCCCGTTTGATGGCTTCATGAGGCATGCCGAAAACGACACAGGTGGCTTCATCCTGGGCGATCGTATAGGCGCCGGCTTCTTTGAGTTCGAGCATGCCGTTGGCGCCGTCATCGCCCATTCCCGTCAGGATGGCGGCAACGGCGTTTCTGCCGGCATAGCGGGCTGCGGAGCGGAACAGCACATCGACGGAGGGTCGGTGCCGTGAAACCAGGGGGCCCTGCCGGACCTCCACGTAATACCGGGCACCGCTTCGCTTCAAAATGGTGTGCATATTGCCCGGTGCAATCAGGGCTCTGCCCCGTAGCACCGTATCGCCGTCCGCCGCTTCTTTAACGGTGATGCGGCAGATCTCGTTCAAGCGTTTGGCAAAGGAAGCTGTAAAATGCTCCGGCATATGCTGTACGATCACCAATCCGCTGGCGTCCGGAGGCATATCCTCCAGAAAAACGCGCAGGGCCTCGGTGCCTCCGGTCGAAGCGCCGACAACAATGACTTTTTCCGTCGTCTGGATCATGGCGTTTGACGGGGCCTTGGGAATAACGGCATCGGCATTGAGTTTGGGCTGAATTTTGTGCGTTTTTACCAGACGGCGCGGGCGGGCTGCTGCGGCCGCCTTGACCACGTCGCAGATGCGAATCCGGGATTCTTCCAAAAACATCTTGGTTCCCAGCCGGGGTTTCTGGATGATCTCGACAGCGCCGTACTCCAGGGCTTTCAAGGCGGTATCCGATCCTTTTTCCGCCAGACTTGAACAGATCACCACCGGAATCGGGCGCTGAGACATAATTTTCTGCAAAAATGTGATGCCGTCCATTCTTGGCATTTCCACATCGAGGGTGATCACATCCGGCAAATCCCGGCTGATCCGTTCTGCGGCGATAAACGGATCAGCGGCGGTCCCCATGACCTCCAGTTCCGGATCAGATTCGATAATGCTGGAAAGCGTCTGCCGGACCAGCGAGGAGTCGTCCACGATCAGTACGCGAATCCGTTTATCTGAACTCATGGCGCCATCTCCTTTTGGTAAATGGTCGGTGCTGCAAATCGCAGCGCCACATCCATGTTATTGATACTTTCAGCATGGCCCATGAACAGATATCCCCCGGGCGTCAGGAGGCTATGGAATTGCCGGATCAGGCGCTCCTGGGTTTCGGTATCGAAATAGATCATGACATTGCGGCAGAAGATGATGTCCAGGGGCTCTGAAACTGGGGTGCGTTTGTCCATAAGGTTGAACCGGCGAAAGGCAATCCGATTTCGAAGCTCCGGCGTGATTCGGACGACTTTTTTGTTCGGGTCTTTGCTTCTCAGCAGATATTTCTTTCGCATGGCATAGGGAACAGGGGAGACTTTTTCCTCCTCATAAATGGCGGTCTGCGCAATATCGAGGACTTTGGTGGAAATATCTGTCGCCAGAATGGAAAAGTCAAAACCCGGGCTGCTCAAGGCATATTCGCTGAGCACCATGGCCAGGGTGTAAGGCTCTTCCCCTGTGGAACAGGCGGCGCTCCATGCCTTTATTTTTTTTCGAAAAGAAGCATTCTGTTTTCCGATCAATTGCGGGAGCGCCTGAAGCGTCAGAAATTCAAAATGGTAGGGTTCGCGGAAAAAATCCGTTTTATTGGTTGTTACCGCATCGATCATGTAGACCAGCTCTTCTGCCATGCCTTGATCCGTAAAAATATAGTTACAGTAGTCGCTGAAAGAGGAAATGTTGCATTGTTTCATCCGTTTGCGAAGACGGCCTTCGAGGAGGGATTTTTTTGCCGGAGTCAGATGAATGCCGTATTGCTGGTGAATAAACCGGCTAAGACGCACAAAATCATGGTCGGAGAGCTTTTTATCTGTTGGGTAAACTTTTTCGGGCATAATCCCCCATCATCATATAGCGGTAAAGATCATTGTTTCGATTGCTTCGCTTTGTGTATACTGCGAACGGGCATAATCTGAACTTTCCATAAACTCCCTCTCCCAGCGGGGGAGGGTTGGGGGTTCAAAAGTGCTGATTATGACCGTTGGCAGTATAATCCTGTTCATCCATATAAATTGATAATACCACAAATGGGGGACTATTTCTTGTGAGTTACCGTATCAGTGGTTATGAATTTATCCTTTTTCAATACCTTCAACCAGCGCCCCCAATTCGCTGGAAGAAAACACGCGGTCGATATCCAGAATGATGATCAGGTCGTCATTCCGTTTGCCGATGCCTTTGATAAATTCCGTCCGCCACCGGGTTCCCATTCGGGGAGGCGGCTCGATATGCGCGGCCTCGATTTCGAAAACCTCCTGAACCGAGTCCACCAGGGCGCCCAGAACGGTTGTATCGTCATCCACGACAATTTCCATCACCACGATACACGTGTCCACTGTTTTCTCCGTCATGGACAGGCCGAACTTCAGCCGCATGTCCACAACAGGAACCACATTCCCCCGGACATTGATCACGCCGCGCATGAATTCAGGTGTTCCGGGTACCTTGGTTGCAGGCGTAAAATCGAGAATTTCCCGCACCTTGGCCACATCGACGGCAAAAATCTCATCTTCAAGCTTGTATGTCAGATACTGAGTCGTTTCGGTGATGCCGGTTGTACTCATTCTTATATCTCCTTATAAAAGGGTGCAGGGGCCAGGTGTCAGGGGGCAGGTATCAGAAAAAACGATTTGGCCCGATATTCAGTCGCCTGTTACCTTCCAGTTTTTGCCTGCCCCCTGATACCTGCCCCCCCTGATGCCTCTTATTTAATATTTCTCGAATTCCGAATCCTGGGCATCTTTCTTGCCGCGGCTATCCCCCATATCGAGGGCAAATCCTCCGGACTGTACCTCGTGGGGTTTGACGACTCTCGTTCCAGGAGCCAGGCCTTTTACAGGGGATTGATGCGGCAGTTGCTTCATGGGGCCGCGTTTATCCGAAATGGCCTTGGTACGACTCAGTCTTCGGGATTTCGATGCAGCTTCATCGGTTCTGAAGAAGCCTGCGGAGGTCTGGAGTTCTTCCGCCTGACCGTCCAGTTCGGTGGCGGTGGCGGCCATTTCTTCGGCAGCCGCCGCATTCTGCTGGATGACTTGATCCAGTTGCTGGATGGCCTTGTTGATCTGATCGGCTCCGGTTTTCTGCTCGTTGCTGGCGGAGTTGATTTCCTGAACCAGATCAGCGGTCTTCTGAATGGCCGGAACGATACTGCCGAGCAGTTCGCCGGCATGTTCGGCAATCTGAACGCTGGAGGCGGACAGTCTGTTGATCTCGCCGGCAGCAGTCTGGCTTCTTTCCGCCAGTCTGCGGACTTCGGCGGCCACAACCGCAAAGCCCTTGCCATGCTCGCCGGCGCGGGCTGCTTCGATCGCCGCATTCAGCGCCAGCATGTTGGTCTGCCTGGCGATTTCTTCGATGATCGATATCTTGTTAGCGATTTCCTTCATGGCTGCAACGGTTTCGCCGACGGCGGTTCCGCCTTCACGGGCGTCTTCGGCGCATTTGACGGCGATCTTCTCGGTCTGCTGTGCATTATCGGCATTCTGCATGATATTGGATGTCATCTGCTCCATGGACGAAGAGACTTCTTCTGCGGATGCCGCCTGTTCGGTAGCGCCCTGGGAAATCTGCTCGGTTTTGGAGCTCATTTCCTGGCTGCGTGTGGCCACGCTGTCTGAAGCTGTCTGAACTTTCTTGACGACTTCCGTCAGCTTATCGATCATCAATGCCAGGGCTTGTATCAGTTTGTCCTGCTCCGACCGCTCCCGGATGTCGACCATCAGGTTGCCATCGGCAATCTGTTCGGCTGCGCCGGTGATTTCATTCATCGACTCGATCAGCACATTCAGGTTGTTTTTGATTTCATTGAAATCGCCGTTGTAATTATCGGAAATTTTCGCTGGGATATCGCCTTTGCTGATTCGGTCTACATATTCGGCGGCCACGTTCAGCGGGCCGATGACGGCGTCGAGTGTTTCATTGACACCGGCCACGACTCTGGCAAAATCGCCCTGGTGTTTGGTAGCGTCGGCGCGGGTGGCGAGTTTGCCTGCAACAGCGGCATTGGAGAGCAATTTGGCGTCTGATACCAGCAGATTGACGGCATCAACGCACTGGTTGAGATTGTTTTTGATTGCGTTGAAATCGCCGTTGTAATTATCGGAAATTTTCGCTGGGATATCGCCCTTGCTGATTCGGTCTACATATTCGGCGGCCACGTTCAGCGGGCCGATGACGGCGTCGAGTGTTTCATTTACACCGGAGACAATGGCTCTAAACTCGCCCTGATGTTTGGTGGCATCGGCGCGGGTGGCGAGCTTTCCATCGATGGCGGCTTTTGACAGCAGTTTAGCGTCTGATACCAGCACATTGACGGCTTCGATACACTGATTGAGGTTATTTTTGATTTCGTTGAAATCGCCGTTGTAAGAGTCGGAAATTTTTGGCGGAATATCGCCCTTGCTGATTCTATCCACATATTCTGCGGCGACGTTCAGGGGGCCGATGACAGCATCGAGGGTTTCATTGACGCCGGCAACGACTTTGGCAAAGTCGCCATGATGTTTGGTGGCGTCGGCGCGGGTGGCAAGCTTTCCTTCGACAGCGGCAACAGACAGCATTTTAGCGTCGGATACCAGATTGTTGACGGCCTCGATGCACTGGTTGAGGTTGTTCTTGATAACGTTGTACTGACCTTTGTAATTGTCGGTAATTTTTTTCGGAATCGCTCCCTTGGATATCTGATCCACATAATCGGCGGTGAC
>CAJBLH010000069.1 GCA_903953895.1 uncultured Desulfobacteraceae bacterium
ACAGATCCACCGCCAGAATTTCATTCAGCACGGCCTCATCGGTCAAGGGTCTGTTCTGCTTTGCGGACTGGCGGATGACGGCCGTGATATAAAACGGATTGCCGCCGCACCGCTCCGCAATCACCGGCGCCAGGACATCTGTTGTGACCGCACCATAGTATTCGGCGGATTTCAATGCCAGTTGGGTTCCCCAGTACGGGGTCATCTCCTGAATGGGTTCACTTTCAAACCTTCCAAACAGCGATCCCCTGCCCAGAATCTCCCTGGCCAGAATACTCATGGCCGAACCCGTCACAAAATGCGGACAGGTGGGAGACTCCACCGCCTCCTGCATATATCCCACCACATCGAAACCATACTGCGGCAGACGGGTGTTCTGGAATTCATCCAGAAACATCGCGATCGTACTGTCATCCCGGTCAGACACCCGCCGCGGCAGCCACAGCGCGCTTTTTTCCGGTAGCACATCTTTTTTTTCCAGCAGCATTTTCAGCACGCGGAGTGCTTCTTCAATCCCGTCACTGAGAACGACCCGGCTTTGAATAAAATCAATCAGTGCATTGTTTTTCAATGATTCCTGCTGGGGAATCACATCATCGTGCAAACGGAATCCGGCATACCAACGTAAAAAATTTTCAACGTATTCAATCGCAAAATCGGCTTTATCCATCTGGTTGTCCCGAAAATTGTAAAATACCGGAATAACCGACCGGTGCATATCGGCATAACGCTCCTGGCCGAAAAACAGCCGATTCACCGCCCGCTTGAATATCTCGGTCTTTCCCATGCGACGCTGACCCAGCAGCACGATGGATGTGGTGCGCCGATCAACCGCTTTCAACGCGGCCTGAACCAGATAGTCCAGATGCTCCTTCCGGTCGGTGAAAACCGGTTCCGGCACGATGGGGCGAATGGCGTATCCGGACGGGAGGGGCTGATTCGTAATGCTCATCTTCGTGTTTCCTTTCGATATGACAATATGATCACCCTTTCCGATTGCATATCGTAAAATCGCATCGATTTTTTCACGACCCGGAAGTCTCGAATATCTCCGGCAGCCGTCTCAATCCGATATGATCCAGCAGGTCATTCAAACTTTGTTTCGACGACCACAGGATCGTATTTTCTTTCATGAACACCACGGCCTCTCCGGTAAACCCGCTCCAGGAAAATATCCATATCCGCAGCCGATTCAGCTCGTCTCCGATATCCGCTTTCACCATCTCCGCTTTTTTCATCAGCAACTCGATCTCGTGCATGCCGGCCTTCCGGTCTTTCCACCACTTGCTCTCTGCAATCCATACTTCGGCACCGGCTGCGGCATACACATCGATCTCCTGGTCCGCCCCAGCGCCCAGACGGACCCGGTGGCGGATATACGAAAAATGCCAGGGCACGGGAATATCTTCATCACTATGAAAAAATTTTCCGGGCAGGGTTTTATTCTGGGAATTCCACAAAATCTGAGCCAGATAGATCTCTCCCACATATCCGGCATGATCCGCCATTCTGCGCTGGATCTTCTGATATTTTCGGATCAGCGTATTCTGCACATCCCGGGGATGCCCCCCCTCGACCTCGATTTTTCCCCATATCTTTAAAAACTCCAGCAGAATCGGATCCTGCACCTTGCGAAACCACCCGCCCAGCTCCATGTAATCCAGCAAATCCCCACGG
>CAJBLH010000070.1 GCA_903953895.1 uncultured Desulfobacteraceae bacterium
ATTGAATATAATTCATTATTAATTGTGATATTCATTAATATTTGGTGCGAAATGTAAGTTGTAAGCTTGACTTAACCAATTTTCACGAGGATTTTCTCGAAATGCTACTGGATGTAGTCTGCTATGCAGCCTGAGCTCCCTCAATTTGTACAAAGTCGAGATTATAAAATGGTACCCCATTCAACTGAGCCAGTGCCTATTTCGCAGTTCAACATATTTTAACAGCAATCAAAATTCAATGAGAATTTTTCAGATGACTCATGTGGAGGTGCATCATGACTGTTCTTCGAAAGCTTGCTCCTTTCACCGTCATCTATCTGACGGCTGCCTGCTGTTGTCTGATCTGTTTCGCCATTGCGGTGGTTCCGGCAAGCGACTTGCCGCCGGTGGAGATTCCGCCGGAACTCTTCCGGTGGAAACCGTGGGTACTCTACGGCATGGAAGAAAAGTTCTGCCCGACCCTCTGTAACGATGCGGAAACGTCCGCATGCATCTGGCCTTCCCGGCTGAAATTGACCATTGATGACACCGTGGGGCATTTTGAACAGCAATGGCTGATTTTCCGGGATGTGTGGGCCGTACTGCCTGGAAGTCGGGATGTTTATCCGGATAGCGTCAATCTCAATGGTAAGCGGGTTCCTGTTCTACCTAGGGACGCTGGCCCATCCATCCGGCTTTCCAAGGGCGAACACCGGGTCAGCGGCGACTTTTCCTGGAAGGAAATCCCGGAAACAATGATGATCCCCGTGGAATCCGGCGTTGTAACGTTGATGGTGAAGGGTCAGGTGGTTGAACAACCGGTTATCGACAATACCGGAAGACTCTGGATCCGGAAACGCGATGCCGGGCCGGCTCTGGAAAACCGAATGGAAATTCGGGTGTTCAGACGCATCCGAGACGATATGCCCATGACCGTTCTGAATCATCTTCGCATGAACATTTCCGGACAGGTCCGAGAAATCCGACTGAATGATATTCTCCTGAAAGATGCCGTTCCACTTCGGTTGTCGTCCTCCCTTCCGGCCAGAATCGGAGCAGAGGGAGAAGTGATGGTCCAGGCCCGACCCGGCAATTGGCTGCTGGAAATCGAAACCCGGTTCGAGCATCCCATGGATCAAATTTCGGCAGGTACATGTCCTTATGGTGAAGAAACTTGGTCGTTCGAGTCCCGGAATCATCTGCGGATGGTGAGTATTTCCGGGGCCCCGGGAATCGATCCCGGCCAGACTGAGATTCCGCCAGCCTGGAAAGAATTTCCCGCTTATCTGATCCAGCCCAACACTGTTTTGCGGTTTCAAACGCTTCGACGGGGAGACAGTGATCCGGCGCCGGATCAACTGAGCATTCATCACACCTGGTGGCTGGATTTCGACGGACAGGGCTACACGCAGAAGGACAAAATCACGGGAACCCTCAGCCGGCAGTGGTATCTGGCCATGAATCCGCCCGGAATCCTGGGAAAAGTGGCTGTTGACGGAACCGATCAGCTCATCACGGCCCATGGCGTGGAAGGTAAGGCCGGCGTCGAGCTTCGGCAGGGGCAGTTGCAACTCGATGCGGACTCACGGATCGATGCGCCGCTTCGCCGGTTACCAGCAGGCGGCTGGGATCACGGATTTCAAGCCGCTTCCGGCGAGTTGAATCTTCCTCCCGGGTGGCAACTTTTTGCCGCCGCCGGTGTGGAGGTGGCACCAGCTTCCTGGCTGGAACGGTGGTCTCTACTGGATTTTTTTCTGGTTCTGCTGACGGCCATAGCGGTCTGCCGACTTAATTCCTATGTCTGGGGTGCTGTGGCCCTGGCAACACTGACCTTGACCTTCCAGGAGCCTGGCGCCCCGCAGACCATCTGGCTCTGTCTTCTGGCCGCATCAGCCCTGATCCGGGTATTGCCGGATGGAAAGATGAAGCAGACCGCCGTTCTGTGTCGTGCCTGCAGCGCTGTTGTTCTGCTGACCATCATTATTCCATTCTCGATTCAGGCCATACGACAGGGATTATACCCGCAACTGGAAAAAATTCTGATCCGTCCGCATCACGCAGTCATACCCTCTCAGAATTTCATGTCCACGACACCGCCGGCGGAATTACAGAAACAGGAACGCCGACTGAAAGCATCTGCCACGCTGCCACCCTCTTCTGGAAAAATGCTGTATGAGTCAGTAAGCCGCCGTCCATCCCAGGCTCAGGACCCCCAAGCCCTGATCCAGACCGGTCCGGGCCTTCCTACATGGAAATGGCGGTACTTTACCCTGCAGTGGAATGGACCTGTGGGCAAGGATCAAACCTTCCGTCTCTGGCTGATCCCACCCTGGGTCAATCTTCTTCTGGCCATTATCCGGGTCTTTCTTTTGGCTGTATTGACGACAGGACTCTGCAGTTTCACGAATTGGCGAGACAGGATTCATTTAACGCATTCTATCATGGCCGCATCCCTATTGCTTCTGGCAATTACGGGTTCTTTCGCAAACGCTCAGGACGAAGCTCCACCGGCGGCCTATCCGCCCGCAGCAATCCTCGAAGCGCTTCAGCAACGGCTGCTGAAAAAAACAGATTGCTTTCCGATCTGCGCCGATATTCCCCGCATGGAAATCCAGATGGACGATACCGTTCTCCATATGGATATCGATGTCCAGGCAGCCGTTGAAACAGCCGTTCCCCTGCCTGGAGATACGGAAAGCTGGCGGCCGGATACTGTCACGATGAATCAACAGCCCATGAAAGGTCTCATGAAGGACAGGGACGGTCGCATCTGGGCGCTGGTTCCGGAAGGCATCCACCATATCCGGATCAGTGGAAAAACCGCCCGCTTGAATGCTGTTCAGATCGCACTTCCCATCAAACCGCGACAGGTTACGGCCGTTGCCAAGGGGTGGTCGATTCAGGGCATTGGTCCCGACGGAAAAGTGTCCGCCGGCATTCAATTGCAACGGATCGAAAAACAGGAAACCTTCGAAGCTCCAGTCGGAACTGGCGCACTGTCTCCATTTTTTCACGTGGAACGTGAGATTGTTCTCGGCTTGACCTGGGAGATTCGCACCCGGATTACACGACTGACGCCTCCGGGTGCCCCGCTATCCCTTCAACTGCCACTTTTGGCAGGGGAGTCCGTGACAACGGCGGGGATTCATGTGGAAATGGGAAAGGCCATGATCAATTTTGATCCGGACAGTCTGGAAATGAGCCTTATTTCTCACCTGAACATATTGGAAATCCTTCACCTGAGCGCACCGGAATCCGTTCCCTGGACAGAGTCCTGGATTCTGGATGCAGGCAGCGTATGGCACTGCGAGTTTTCCGGAATTCCCGTGATTCATCAACAGGATGCCGAGGGAAAATGGCGGCCCGAGTGGCGACCCTGGCCGGGAGAAAGTATCGATATCCGCATTACTCGGCCCGCGGTGATCCCCGGTCCGATCATCACGATGGACAGCGCCGCAGTGAAGTGGACGCCCGGAGAGCATCTGGAGAAGGCGGAGCTGACGATAACGGTCCGCACCAGCCGAGGCGGCCGGCACCAACTGGAACTGCCGCAACATGCCGCACTTCAGAACGTCTCCATTCAGGGCAGATCACAGCCGATTCGGCAGGAAGGCCGCAACGTGGTTCTGCCGCTGGTTCCCGGAACGCAGGTCATCGTTCTGGAATGGCAGCAGCCGACATCCGGGTTGTGGCGTTATCATCCATCCCAGGTATCCATAGGAAACCCGGCAGTAAATGCCTCGGTGTCTTTTCACCTCCCAGAACACCGATGGATTCTCTGGACGTCCGGGCCCCGACTCGGGCCTGGCGTCCTGTTCTGGGGATATCTGCTGATCACCGTTCTAATTTCAATAGGTCTGGGGAAAACCGCCCTGGCGCCGCTGAAAACCCATCACTGGGTGCTGTTGACCATGGGGCTTACACAGATTCCTCCCTGGATGGCGTTGATTGTTGTGGGTTGGTTGCTGATACTCGGCGTTCGCAACACGGTCATTCCCCGCGGCGGCTGGGCGTCTTACAATTTCACGCAGTTGATTCTGGCGGGCTGGACAGCAGCGGCATTGTCCGGTCTGTATATGGCGGTGGAAAACGGACTGTTGGGGATACCCGACATGCAAATCGCCGGAAACCAGTCCACCAGCCGGATTCTGAACTGGACGCAGGACAGAATCGGCGGTTTTATGCCGGAGCCATCGGTGATCAGCCTGCCGGAATGGGTGTTCCGTGTGCTGATGCTGCTCTGGTCTCTGTGGCTGGTGTTTTCGCTGCTGAGCTGGCTGAAATGGGGATGGGGGTGTTTCAGCCGGGGTGGGGCATGGAAAAAAATGGAGATTCGGCGAAAAGTTGATACAAAAAATACTGGAACATCCAACTGAGCGTTTGTTCAGGAATTATAGAAATATTTTACAGGCTGGTCGGTATATAAAAAGATCATCAGAGGTCTCTTTTCTGGCCGGAGAGTTTTTGAATCAGCGATTTCAGGTGGTTCGAAAAAGCTGTCGGTACCGGTATTTCGTTCGGCGTCAGTGATCTGCAGAAACAGATGGTCTGGCGAAAGGTTTCCATGCAGGCTTTGCAGGGGATACACGCTCTGGCATGGTTTTCGATGTCTTTGCAGGTCAGATCGTCCAGTTCATTGTCGATGTAATCGGACAATTTGGCGAACATTGCCAGACAGTCTTTTCGGTTGTGATCATGCACCATGGTCATAATAGGTTTTGAGCTTTTCTCTGAGGAAAAGACGTGCCCGATGGAGTCTTACCTTGATATTTTCAGTTGTTAAGCCCATCACCTGTGCAGTTTCCGCAGTGCTGAATCCTTCCATGTCCCGCAGGACCAAGACCAGGCGGTATTTTTCCGGAAGCGCTGCAATGCCCTCTCTGATGATGGATAAGAGCTCTTCATTCAGGAGCTGGTCCAGCGGGAGGGTGGCCCACCCCGGCACCTGCACCGGAAGCTCTGCATTTTCATCGGGAATGAATTCATCCAGAGACAGCTCTCTTTCCGGTGCGTATTTGGATTTTCGCTTTTTCTTCAGGCAGGTGCTGGTGGCAACGCGGTAGAGCCAGTTCCTGAATTTGGTTTCATAACGAAAATCCTTCAGATACTTGAAGACATTGATGAACGTGTCCTGAACCATGTCTTCGGTATCTTGCACATTACGGCACATCCGCATGCCGAAATTGTAAAGTTTCCGCTCATAGCGAAAGACCAGTTCCGGAAACAGGTCAGTCTGTCCGGCATTGATCGCCTGAATCAATTCAAAATCATCATCCGTTTTGGTCTTTGGACTGGGGAATATCGGCATTGGCTTTTTTGCCCGTCACCTGACAGGCGTTTTTCATTCATGTGGAAATACCAAATTTAGGCAGAATGTACGCCTGAAGGACAAACCATCCCACCACAACCGCCAACAATATCAATGCTTCTTTCATATCATAACTCCTTTAAGTTAAACAAACAGATTATAGAAATCATTCTGTATATGATGAACCTGAAAAAAGGATAGGGTTACAGGAAATGATAAAGAAAGGAACAGGCCAGTTTGAAACCGATCAATGATTCTCGGTGCACAGACTGAACCCGAGGATCGATGCCGCATAAGGGGATAGGAAGAGCCCGATCCGGGCAAGCCCGAAATACCAGAGATAAAGCTGAATGATTAGGGGAAACCCTCTGAAAATCAGCAGTATGCTGACGCCCAGTCCCTGCAACAGGGACAGCAGTACCGTATATTGATATAGATCAGGTCTTTCATGATGCGGTAGCTGTCAGGTCGGTGATGCTGAAGCAAAATTCGCGAGTTCGCCAGCAGCAGGCGTTATTTAAAATGACATCCGGTGTTCCCTGTTCCACGATTTTACCGGCTTCCATGAAAATCATCTCTGTTGCCAGAAATGATCAAAGAGGTTGAAGTCCTGAAAAATCATTCCTACCTGCTGACGATAGGCACACAGTGCTTTTTTATCAGTTCCGTCGATCAGGCGGCCTTCCAGTAATATGCGGCCGCTGTCCGGGGAAACCAGGTAGTTGATGCTTTGCAGCAGCGTGCTTTTTCCGGCGCCTGAAGGGCCGATCAGTACCTTGATCTCTCCGGCATCGATCGACAGAGACACATCCTCCAAAACAAGACGATCTGCGAACCGTTTGGATAGATTTTCAACCGATAAAATGGAGTTCATGTGGCTTTCTTCAGTGTGTGTATCCGGGGATTTTCAGTCGCTTTTGCAGTGCTGCCAGGCCCCGGGTTCCCAGATAAGTTAGAATCATGAACATGAAACCAGCCAGCAGATATATATGCAGGTGCTGGTAGGTTCTGGAAGCGACATGGTTGGCCCGGGACATGAGCTCCGAAACGCCGAGCGCATAGGTTACCGCGGAATCCTTCAGAAGAACGGAATACTCGTTGGACCAGCCCGGAATGGATATGCGGAGGGCCTCTCAGAATCTGTGACTGGTAGGCCGAACTGATAAGTCCCAGCACGATAACTGCCACTGAAAACGCCGAAAGATTAATGTTCAGAAAAGAGGCCAGTCCGAAATAAAAGAGAAACAGAAATACCAGAAGGGGAATACCGCGAAAAAACCACGCATAGATACTGATCATTATGCGGGTCGCTTTTCCGGAGTAAATCTGACCCAAGGCCAGTGGAAGCCCCAGTAAAAAACCAAAGAGCATGGCGCCGATTACCACGACGACATTGACCCATGCTCCTTTGAGAAGATAAAAAAAGCCTTCCTGAATCGCGGTGAAGCCGTCAGATGCCATGTGGGGCCGGAGAAGAGAATGATGATGTCGTTATGGTATCCAACGACTGCTCTTTCAAAATGGAAGACTTCGGGATTGCTCCCGAAGTCTTGTGAGACTGCATTTCAGGCAAGGCGTATCAGCAATTATCTGACGCCGTATTCTTTCTTCAACTCGGTCCAGGCAATGCTGGCCATCAGGCGTTTGAGACCTTCGTTCAACTTGGTTAGCAGCTCAGTGTCGTCTTTTCGACAAGCATATGCTGTTTCATCATCTGGCTGCCCATAACTTCCCAGAATCTTTATGGCCATTCCTTTGTCCATGAACTCTTCGGCGGCACTCTGAGACACCGCGGCAACATCAATTCGGCCGTTCACAACGTCCTCCATGGCCAGCGGCGCAGAATCATACTGCTGTAGCTTGAATTTCTTTTCTTTGTCTGTTATCAGCTTATCCACAATCCAATTGGCTTCAGAAGTGCCGCGCTGGACGCCCCATTTCATATCCGGCTCCATGGTTTTGTCCGGCATGATGGAGTTGTCTTTTTTGGCGACCAGAATCATCACAGTTTTAAAGTAACACGTGGAGAAATTGACCTGCTGTTTGCGCGGTTCGTCAACGCTCATTCCGGAAGCGATCAAGTCGATCTTACCGGCTTTCAGGCTGGGAATGACGGCCTCCCACTGGGTCGGCTGATGCTGAACCTTGAATCCCATTTCCTTGGCAATCCAGTTGATGGCCTTGATATCCAGCCCGTCGGGTTCGCCTTTGCTGTTGATAAAGCTGAACGGCGGATAATTGGCGTCTATGCCGTTAATATACACTTTTTCTTCAGCAGCGGTGACGCCGCTGAACACCAGACCGATCAGAGCCAGTATAAAAAGACTTTTGAATATCGATTTTTTCATTTGGTTCCTCCAACTTTAATAGCCTTTGAATGTCCGTTTTTATACCCTTACTTCAATTCATGCCGTCCAAACAGGGTTTGCCGTTACGGTCTTGCCGGTGATTTTCCATGACATCGGCACTATGCTACATATGATGTTAATTTTGGCCTAAAATCCTATCGATTGTCAATATTAAAACATTTATGGCTTTTCCTTGGACTTCAAGCGTCGAATCGCCGGCGCCATGATTTCTCCGATGAGGGTCCGGTAATCCATTCCGGCTGCCTCTCCGATTATGCACAAATCAGACCATCCGGGGGTCAAGCCTGGCAGTGGATTGCATTCGATAAAATGGATGCGGCTTGTATGATCCAGCCTGAGATCCACCCGCGCCACATCCCGGCACCCCAGTGCCATGAATGCATACTTGGCCACTTGCTCCAGATTTTTTTGTAGAGATCGATCGATATTCGCTGGCGCCTGGTAAGAAATGGATGCATTGATGTCCAGTTTATGCTCGAATGCATACACCGGAAAGCGATCTTTTTTATCGTTAAAGATAATTTCCATGGGTGGCAACACCTTAGGCCGGTTTTCGCCCAAGAGTCCGACGGTGAACTCTCTTCCGCTAAGGTATGCTTCAACCAGAACCGGTTGGTGATATTTTGAAAGCAGTTCTCGAGAAATCCGCCTGAAATCCACCTCATCCTGTACCACATTCAAGCCCATGACCCCTTTGGAGCTGCCTTCGGCAATGGGTTTGATGATCACCGGAAATTGAAGATTTCTGGGAAGCCGCTCCTTTCCCGTGCGCATGATGATAAAATCCGCCGTAAAGATGCCGGCCTGACGCACCATTTTTTTTGCCAGAACCTTGTCCAGGCAGATGGACAAGGCAGCCGGATCTGATCCGACATAGGGAATGTTCAGAAGTTCCAGAATGGCCGGTACCTGAGATTCACGATTCCGGCCGTGAAGGCCTTCTGCAATGTTAAACACAATATCCAGGGGCATGGAACCAATAATGGACGGCAGCTCGGGCGTGGCTTCGATTTCCACCACATCATGGCCGTAGGAGGAAATGGCGCCGGTGATAGCATCGATCGTAGTCCGGCTGTCAAATTCCGCCTCGCTGTCATCATCATTGGCATCCAGGGGCTTGATGCGCTTCAGGTTAAACGTAACCCCGATTTTCAGCGATTTTCGCCGATTTCGCGAGCGAGCGACCATCTGAATGCCGTAGCGGGTCACAGCACTATTTATTACGGCAGCCAGAACTGCTTCCAGGGTGGATAGGCCTGCAAGTGCGGCGGATGCATGGATCATGGCGCCTTGTTCCAGGCTGGGAAGGGTGTTGGCCTCGATAAAATACACCTGACCGTTATCTGCCAACCGGTAATCCAGCCGAGCCAGATCGCGAATGTCGAGAACCTTACAGATCGTTTGAGACAAGCTCAGAAGATGTTTGGCAGTTTTTGAAGGAAGCGCTGCCGGCATCTGGACGGAAACGGACTCAGGGTTTTGTTTCAGGCTGTAATCATAAATGATATGCTTACAGCCTGAAACCACGGATGGGTCGAAACAATATTCACCGGGCGCAAGGACTCCCCCGGTTTTTCGGGAAGCACTTTCCAGAAAAGGAACAACCACATCCTTTCCTGCGATAAACTCTTCAATCAAGACCCCCGCCGGATATCGCAGCAACAGCCTTGCCACCTGTTTCAGAAGCATATCCGGGGTTTCCACGATGGATTGTTGTTCGATGACCTTGGAACTGCATTCATAATTGGGTTTGATAATTACCGGATAGTTCAGCGCCGGATGGTTCCAGCTATGGACGCTGCTCACAAATAACCAACCGGGCGTCGGTACGCCGCTTTCGGCAACCAGCATTTTGGTCAGACGTTTGTCTGTGGTCAGGGTACAGGCATAAGAATCGGAGCCGGTATATGGGATGCCAAGATGTTCAAACAGCCCTGGATAAAAGGCTTCACGATTTTTTCCCCCTTTTCCGACAGCCGAGTTGAAAATCAGATCCGGACTCAAGCATTCAAGCCTGGCCACCAGTCGTGACGCCGGCCCCGAAACATCGATCCGGTCCACTTGATGGCCCAGGGCAGTCAATGCTCCGAAAATCGCCTCAATTGTTTCCGGCCTGTCAAACGCCGCATCCTCTTCGCTGTTGGTCATCTGTAAATTGTATGTATAGGCGATTTTCATCAATACCGATCAGCTAAGGCTTTTTTCTCTGGCGATATCAATATAAATGGAGTTGGGAAAATCCGCTGCAATTCGGGAGAACGTGGCCTTACTTTTTTCCTTGTTTCCCATTTTATCATACACGGAAGCCAGATTGTAGAGGCTGAGATCTTTTAAAGAAGCATCGGCGGAAGTGGTCAGCATTTCAAAATATTTGACAGCGGATTCATAGTCTTTTTTGCCTTCGTAGGCATAGCCGATACTGCTTAGCAATAAATTTTTATAAAACGGGGTGTTGCTGAATTCTTCCAGAGCGGTTTTGTACAGGGAAATTGCTTTGTCAAACTCGCCTGCACGAAAACAAATATTGGCGAATTCGATTCCGGCAATCTTGCCCATGTTCCTGGAAGAATAGCCATCCAGAATCAGGGAAAACGTTTTTTCGACGGATTGATACGCCTTTACCGGATCATTGGCTTTCAAGGCAATCTGGTATTGGGCCAGACCCTCTGTCAGAAGAGCGGATGCCTTGTTTTCGGCGTGGTGTAAATAGGCTTGAAAGCCTGCAGCTGCAAGAAGCAGCGCAAACACGCCAGCGGCAGCAAAGAGTGCCTGCTGTTTATAGGTGGTGAGCCATTGAATCAATTTTCCGGAAAAAGTAATGAATTCATCTGGCTCTTTAAGAAGCTGTTTGCGGGTCAGTTTTTGTGCCATGATATCTCCAAATAAAAGGTCAGGTTATAATCCAAAATAATTTCACTGCAAAGGTTGCAAATATTCAATCGATAATTCATGAGATGCTCTTTGCGCCTTTGCTGTGAATACGCTCACTATTCAAAGCTGTACATTCGGTTGAGGACGGTCTATTTCAGAAGCTTTCGTATTCTATCCCACCCGGCGTGGGGGATGCCAGCACCGACAACCTGGCAAACTTCATATCCGCAGGCCGATGCCAACTGGCCGCATTTTTCCAAATCGTAGCTGTTGACCAGGCCAAACAGGAATCCCGATGCCCACAGGTCTCCCGCGCCGGTCGTGTCGAGGGCGCTACCGTCTCCGAGAGGCTCTACCTTGAGGGTCTTTCCCTGATGCGAAACATAGCTTCCGCGGTTTCCAATCTTCAGAACAGCAATATCCGCCCGTGAGGAAAGGCTTTCGATCATGCGTTCTTCGTCGGTATGGCCCGTAAACGCCCGAGCCTCGTCTTCGTTGGCGATCAGGATATCGACAAATTCATCTACGATCTGATCCAACAGCAATTTGTTGGATTCAACGACCGTAAAGCTGGCCAGATCCAGCGATATCCGTGCGCCGGATCTTTTTGCCAGCGATAGGGCCTGCAGCATCAGTGTCGGATTGAACAGCAGATACCCCTCGATATGAACCACAGCCGCGCCTTCAAAACAGGTTTCAGCGATTTCTTCGGGCTGAATTTCGGAAGATGCCCCCAGATACGTGAGCATGGACCGCTGGGCATCCGGCGTGATGATGGACAGCACCCTGCCGGTACGGGTCGGCGAGTGCAGCAAATGGGGTTCTACTCCGTTTTCAAGCAGTCCGGTTTCAAAAAAAGCACCCATGGGTCCGACGCCGCGCTTTCCGACAAAACGCGAGATGCCGCCGAGTCTGGCGATGCCGATCATCGTATTGCAGGCAGACCCGCCCGGAACAACACGGGGAGAGGATTTCAAGCCCGTAAGTACATTTTCGATAGCGGCATTGTCAACCAGCGTCATGCCGCCTTTGACTGCTCCGGATCGATGTAGAAAATCATCTGTTTCATGGGCAAGGATATCTACCAGAGCGGAACCGATACCGACAATCACTTTTTTCATATCTTTTTCCTTATTATTACCAGACCGTGGATTCGTGAATCCAACCCTTGTCGCCGTCGGCATGTTCCACCAGAATCCATTTGTTGTTGCGCTTGATGACTTTAAACGGAATGCCCTGCCCGACCGTAAACAGAACTTTGGCTTCCGGTTTGGGTTCGGATCGGAGGCTGTTCTTATCTTTTGCGGTGATGATCGAGGGAGTGTTTGCGACCTGGGACTGATGCACCCAGCCTTCATCTCCTTGAAAGTCTTTTATCTGATACCATTCCCCGACTTTTTTAAGCACACTGAGGGGGAAGTATTTTTCGGATTTCCAGAGTATGTCGAAATTATTGCCAGCGCCGGATCGAATTTTGGCTTCCGTTCCAGAAACCGATACACGCTGCTCGGCGATGGCCGTGCCGCAAAGCCAAAGAAAAACCATGATTCCGAATATCCACGAGGATTTGATTTTCATAGCAGTCCTCACATGCCAAGGTTCAACAGTTTCCTCATCTGAAAGACCGGAAAAGCCATGATCCATGCAAGAGATGTGTTGTGTCTGATGCAGAAAAACATCCATTTCCAGGATCGCAGTTCTCTGCGAATGGCATCCATCGTAGCAAGACAGGGCAAATAGCGCAACACAAATACCCCGCATGGAAATGGCGGAAAGCGGGGTCATGCCTGAAGACTGCAGCACAGTCCGCAACGATTTGGAAGCGATTTTCAATTGCGGGGACGTCGTCAGATCATCGGGGACCGGGAATGTCATATGTGGTGCAGGAACCACTGGAGCAACTGCGGGTTTGGGTGGAAGTACCCGTGCCGCCGTTTCCGCTGCTTACGGAGAAATTGGCGCTGCTGAGAATGCGCTCGATCTCCAGTGCGTTGCATTTGCTGCATTTCATCTCTGCCGTATCTTGTGCGCTGGTAAAAAGAATCTCAAAACATTCATTGCATTTCAAACACTTAAACTCATATATCGGCATAATGAACCTCCATAAATTTTTCCGTCTACAGATTAATGGGTAATTTTACCACAAACCGGGCGCCTTTCCCATGAGATTTTTCAAGAGTGAGGATGCCGCCATGTCTTTCAACGATGCCATGACAGATATAGAGCCCCAATCCGGTTCCCTGGCCGACCGTTTTGGTGGTGAAAAAAGGTTTAAAGATATCCTGACGGATGGCATCGGCAATTCCAGGTCCCGTATCTTCACACTTGAAAATAACCTGATGATGGTCTTTGTCAACATGGGTTTTCAGAAAAATGGTTCCGGAAGATGGCGCCGTTGCCTGAATGGCATTTTTAATGATATTCAAGGCGACCTGACCCAAACCGGCAAAATTTCCATAAACGAGTGGCAGGTCATCAGCATACAGCTTGATGATAGCAACTTTGTGATTTTTATAAAGGTTTTTTAGTATCTGCAGTGCATCCTCGATGACGGCGTTCATATCGATGTCTTCGGTAAATGTCTGTGTCTGCCGAGACAGACCCAGAAGGCTGCTGACAATGGCTTTTGCCCGCGCCAGTTCATTTCCGGCAAAAACCAGATCATCTACGAATGGTGAATTCAGCAGTGAATCGTTCTCTAATAAAGAAATATCCTCGATGGTTGACTGGATCAGGCTGATGGCGCTGGCAAGCGGATTGTTCAATTCATGGGCCGTGCCGGCAACCAGTGTGCCGATGGCAGCCAGACTCTCGGATCGAACCAACAACTCGATGGCTTTTTCTTTTTCAGTGAGAGCGGTTTGGAGTTCAAGGGTTCGTTCGACTACTTTTTCTTCGAGATGTTTGTTCAGCTCCTCAATTTTCTGATAGGATCTGGCATTCTCGATGGAAAGCGAGCTTTGGTTGGCCAGAGTTTCCAGCAGATCCATATCTTCAGCTACGAAGAGATCTCCGGATTTTTTGTCCCCGATGGTCAGAAAGCCGTTGATGGTATTTTCAAATATCAAGGGAAAAACTACGGCGGACTGGATGCGTTCCAGATCGGCATATACCTGACGGAGAAACACATCTTTGGACTGCTGCATCAGCGGGTCTTTCTGTAATGGCTGGCGGTGGCGTCTCATCCACGTAACCAGGGCGGAATCTTCGGAAATGCCATCCGGCATCTGGAACGAGGCGCAATTGTCGCCGCTGCGTATGAAAGTGGGCGGGCTGGAATCATCCAATAAATACATACTACAGAGACCGACCTGCATGGAATTGGAAATCGTTTCAATCAGCAGCGCTGCGATCTGTCTCAGATCCATTACCGCGGTAATTGTTTGGCTCAACTGCTTGATGGTTTTTCTGTAATCATATTTGCCCTTTAAAAAATATTGGTCCACCAGCATCTGAATCCGTGTTTTCACCGGGCCAATGATAACCGACACAACAATAAAAAAAACCAACGGAAAATAAACCGAATCCGCCGCATTGATATCCGTCGCGGTCATGTTGATGCCTGTTACGACCAGTGCATACAGTAAGGTGAGTGTTATGGTCAGCAGCGAATAAATCATGCTTTTTCGAATCAGGATTCCCATATCCAGCAGATCGTATCGAAACAGCCCTACGGCAAAAATGGTAAGGGGGATAAAACTGAAATTCCCAAGTGGGTATACCGCATATCCGAGCAGTGGAAGCGTGTTCATGCCGATCAGAAGTCCGAGAACACCGAATCCGCAAAAAATGTATTTCAGCCGGTTTTTCACAATGCTCTGGGTTTCTTTTATAATGGCTGAACGTAGCAACGTCAGTACATAGGCAGTGGCAAATACGGTGCCGATTCCCACCAGAATATACAGAGGGCCGCCTATGCCGAAATAACCGAAAGCATGCAGCCGCATATCTGCAATCAGCCACGGTGTGGGGGTTAAACACATCAGTATGAAGGAAAAAAGATAGGCGGATCGGATTATCCAGATACGGCCCGGGATATTCAGATATACATGAAAAAAATGAATGTAGAGGGGGATGAAATAAGGGATGAAAATGTGATCCAGCCGACTGACAAACAGGGCCGTCTCAGGGGACTTGCAATTGAAAATCACGAGAATATCAGTGTATAGAAAGACGCCGAAGATACAGATCACGGTAAAGATGCGGTTGATCCGATTTTTTCGGACATGTAAGACAGACAGATAGGCGAGAAAGGCAAAACAGCACAGCGATAGAAATGGCGGAATATTGTATAAAAGCCTCATGAGGATTCAAGCAGCTCGCGGGCATGTTCCCAGGCGGCAGGGGTCAGTGTTTCGCCGCCGAGCATGCGCGCCAGTTCGTGAATTCTTTCCTCCGGATTGAGCGCCTGAATGGTTGTGGATGTCCGTCCGTCATGTACATGCTTGATGATTCTGAAATGGTGGTTTCCGAACCTGGCAATCTGAGGCAGATGGGTGATGCAGATGACCTGGTGATGTCCGGAAATATCTCGGAGCTTTTTTCCGACGACTTCCGCCACGCCGCCGCCGATCCCGGAATCCACTTCATCGAAAATGACGGTTTCCACGGCGTCGTTATGTGAAAGAATGGCTTTTAAGGCCAGAACCACCCGGGAAAGCTCTCCGCCCGAGGCAATCTGAGAAAGGGGCTTCAAGGCTTCACCTGGATTCGGAGCGATCAGGAAAACAGCCCGATCCAGTCCGTATTCAGATAGGACTTTTCCGTCACAGATCCAATACGGATTATCGCCGTTACTGGCCGGAGTGTTGCGAAGGGCGATCTGAAAGCGGGTATGGGGCATTTTCAGTGCGCCAAGCTCTGTCTCAACGCGCTGAGCCAATGCTTCAGCCGACAGGATGCGCTGAGCCGACAGAGCAATGGATATCTGACACAAACGAGCATGTTGGCGGCTTAAGGTTTTCTGGGTCTCTTCCAGTGTGTCGGAAAGATGTTCGATGTCGAACAGTTCTTTTTCAATTTCGGTCAGCCTGGTCAATATCGCGTCCGGAGATCCTCCATACTTTCGCTTGAGTTTATGAAGAAAATCAATTCTGGTTTCGACCGCCTCCAGCCGTCCTTCATCGGTTTCGATGGCGTGAAGATAAGCGCTGAGTCCTTCGACAATATCTTCGATACGGTATCCCGCTTCTTCCAGTGATGCAGAGAAAGAGGCCAGGCCCGGATCGATCTGAGCTGCCTTGTCCATTGTTTTCCGAATGGTTGAAAGACGTTCTGTAACGGCCCCGCTTCCCACATACAGACTCTCGATGCTGCTCTGAACCGCCTCATAGAGCATTCCGGCGTGTTTGAGCCGGTTCCGGTCCTGCTCAAGTTCAATATCTTCTCCCGCCTGGATGCTGGCATCCAAAATCTCTTTTTTTTGAAAGGTAAGCAGATCGATTCGTTCCTGTTGATGAAGGGCGTCTTTCTGAAGGCGTTGAAAATTCTGAATCAAAGGCGCCATGGCGTGATATCCGGCGTTGACTTCATTTCGAAGGGTAACCAGTCCCCCGAACTGATCCAGAATCAGCAGGTGCAGATCTTCCTTTAACAGCCCCTGGTGGGCATGCTGTCCGGAGATGGACGCCAGACTTTCTGTGATGGCGGCCAGAACCTGAATGGTCGCCAGTCGTCCGTTGATGTAAATGCGGTGACGCTCGGCTGCAGAAATGATCCGTCGGATCAATAGCCCTTCGGTGGGATTGTATCCATGGGATGACATCACAGCGGCCGTGCGGCTTTCGGGTGAAACGAAAAACAAGGCTTCCAGTTCCGCGGCTTCTGCACCCGATCGAACCATAGCCATACCGGCCCGGCTGCCCAGCAGGAGATTGACGGCCTGAAGAATGATGGATTTGCCAGCGCCTGTCTCGCCGCTCAGGACGGTCAATCCTTCGGAAAATGAGATCCGAAGGTCATCGATAATGGCAAAATTTTTTATGGAAAGTTCTTGCAGCATAAGGAATTGAAAAAATCATAACGGATGATAAAGGATTATCGCAACCCCATTTGTTCTATAGCTTCCTCGATCTGACGTATTGGATAACCCAAGATAGAGCAAACCGACCCGGAATATTCAAGAACGGTAAACAGGCTGCCTTTGATGCGATATTCGGAATCCCACACGATTGCGTGATCCTGAGATGTCTCGTTGATGGTAAAAGCCTGTTTTTCGCCGTCGCGGCTCAGACATTTTGCAAGCCCTTTGTCCGTATCGAGTATCCACGCATCTCCGGTTTTCGTAGAAAAGAAAATCAGTTTTCCCAGAGTCGTCAACCGCGCTTCTCGATGCTGAGACAACTGGACGATGGTATTGACTTCCTGACTGAAATGCAGATACTTCGGATTCTGGCTGATGGGTTTCGATAGCGGAATTTTCGTCTTGAACGGCTTTTTTCGCTTTCCCATTTTCCCTCCCGTACAATGTGAGCACAGAATCGATATGAATTTCTCGGTTCAATATTTCACAATATGCATTGTAATGCAATCGGTTGTTTAACGTCAAAGAATAATCACGATTCGCTCCGCCGCTTTTCCTCATCCCGGATTTCACGCCGCAGGAGTTTACCGACTTTGGATTTGGGCAGCATATCCCGAAATTCGATGTACTGGGGGACTTTGTAGCTGACCAGGGACTGTCGGCACCATGTGATCAGGTCATACCCGGTAATTCCCTTGATATCCTCCTTTAACACCACATAGGCCTTGATGCGCTCACCCACTTTTTCATCCGGAATGCCGACAACGCAGGTACTGACAACCGCCGGATGTTCCTGAAGCACTGCTTCGATCTCCGAAGCCGACACCCGGTACCCTTTATGCTTGATGGTATCCATGGTGCGATCTACGAAATAAAGATTGCTATCCGCATCCATGCTCATGATATCGGCGGTGCGGTACCAGAGGCGGCCATCCAGTTTGACGAATGCACTGGCGGTTTCTTCGGGTTTGTTGATATAGGCGCTGGCCATGTACTGCGAAGATACGATGAGTTCTCCGGGTTCACCCGGAGGAACCGGCTCCAGAAATGCCGGATTGACAATGCGGACTGTTTTGGAGGCTACCACCCGCCCCACGCTTTTGGGTGGATTTTCAATGTCGGTGGGGCACATGGCAACCCCGCCACAGGTCTCGGTGGCGCCGTATCCTTGAAAAATCGGCGTTCCGAACCGCTCTTTCCAGCGCCGGCTCACTTCCACCGGCAGTACGTCGCCGGCGCTGTACCAGTATTTTACGGAGCTGAGGTCGTACTGATCCAGTCGGTCATGCTCCAGCATCATGCGATAGAGGGTGGGCACGCCGATCATGGAACGCACCTGAAACCGGTAAATGGCATCAAAGTTTGCATCCAGGTTGATTTTGGGTTGAACCAGAAGGGCGCCTCCGACCAGCAGGGTGGCCAGGCTGCACGTCTGTCCCAGAATGTGAAACAGGGGGGCGTTGCCGAGAATCACGTTTTCCTCCACGGGAATGAGAGGCTCGCTGGTACGAATTTGCTCCAGGGCGGAGGTGAGGAATAGATCGTGGCTCAGCGGAACCCCCTTGGGATGCCGGGTGGTGCCGCCGGTGTAGAGAATTTCAGCCAGGGCTTGCCCGTCCGGCGAAATATCGGGCAGGGTGCTGTGGATGTGTTTGTTCAGAAGCTGTTTTATGGGAAACACATCCTTGCCGGTCGCTGTTTTTCCCTTGGGAATAATGTCAAAGAGATGTCCGAACCCGCGCTTCCACCAGGGCAGCAGATCAGCCATTCTGGCAACGATGACCTGTTTGATCCCGGTCTCGGTCAGCACCCGTTTCACATAACCGAAATTGGTATCCGCGCAGATAATGGTGGTGCATTCGCTGTCACGGGCGATGTAGCTTAAATCGCTGGGCGTGTAAATGGGGGTGATGGGAACGCAGACCGCACCTGTCCGTTGAATGCCCAGCCAGGAGATGATCCACTGGATGGAATTGGGCAGATAGATCATCACCCGACCGCCGGGCGTAACGCCCAGATCCAGGAGCGCTGCAGCAAATTGGCAGGCCATTTCCCGGACAGTGCGATAGCTGTAACGTGTTCCCAGATAAATAACGGCCGTATGGTCGCCGCGACGTTCGGCGACAGCTTCAAATGTTTGATAAACAGTGTGAAATGATATGTTTGGCATTTGTTAGACCCCGAAGTAGGCGGCTTTGATTTCCGGATTGTTCATCAGCTCTTTCCCGGTTCCGGTGAGCGTGAGCATGCCGTTTTCCACCACGTATCCCCGGTTGATGACGGGCAGGACCGGGCGGGCGAACTGCTCGCTCAGGATTACCGTGATCCCTTCTGTTTTGTTGAGATCCAGGATGGCGTCCATCACGGCTTTCTGCATCAGGGGGCTCAGGCCCAATAGCGGTTCATCCAGGAGCAACAACTCTGGCTTGACCACCAGCGCCATGCCGATGGCCAGCATCTGCTGCTCTCCGCCGCTTAAAAAACCGGCCTTGCGTTTGCGGAGACTTTCCAGGGTCGGAAACAGGGAATAGACATATTTCTTGACCTGAATGATTTCGTGCCTTTTGCGCAGATATCCGGCAATCAGGAAGTTTTCTGCAACACTGCTTTCCGGAAAGATGGGATGGCGCTCCCGGGACAGCACAATGCCCATTTTCACCCGCTGGTCGGGCGGACAATCGGAAATATCCTTTCCCTTGTACAGGACTCGGCCGTAAACAGTGATCCGCTCTCCGCCTTTTCGTTTCTCCTTGATCCGCATATCGATAATGAGCCCGGATAGGGTATTCATCAGGGTGGTCTTGCCGGCGCTGTTGGATCCGATCACACCGATGATTTCACCCGGCTTCACCTGCATGCTGAACCCGTTCAGTGCCAGGGCGTTTTCAAAAAAAACCATCAAGTTTTCTGCTTCCAGCATATGTCAGTCTCCTGAATCCGTTTCGCTGCCAAGATAAGCGCATTTGACCGCGTCATCTTCCATGACCGCGTCTGGGGGGCCGTCCGCGATCTTGCTGCCGTAGTTCATGACAATCACCCGGTCAGCGATCCGGAAAAGCTCCCTGAGGCGATGCTCGATCATGATGATGGTTTTTCCCTGTATCCGCATTTTCTCGATGATTGGCACGATGCTGGCCACCTCTGCCAGGCTGAGGCCCGAAAACAGCTCATCCAGAATCACCAGATCCGGTTGAAGCGCAATGGCTTTTGCCAGTTCCAGCCGTTTCAGATACCCCTGAGGCAGGGCGCCGGCGGGTTTGTAGGCGACAAACGAATCCCGCTCAAACCCCACCTCCTCCAGAAGGTCCAGGGCCATGGCGTCCCGGTCCCCGTATCGGCCGCCCACCAGGCCCTTGGCCCGCGGCGAATAAAGCGGAATGATCATGTTTTTAAAGGCCGGTAATTGATAAAACGGGCGGACCATCTGAAATGTTCTGGCAATGCCGAGCCGGACAATCTGGTGCGGGGGCAGGTGGTGGATGGGGCTGCCTTTGTACAGGACTTTTCCGGAAGTGGGTTTGACAAACCGGGTGATCAGATTCACCAGGGTGGTCTTGCCCGAACCGTTCGGGCCGATCACGCCCAGGAGTTCCCCCGGCATAATGGCGAAAGACACATTCAGCAGGGCCTGTACGCCGCCGAATGCTTTGGAGAGACGGACGGTTTCTAGAAGGGGTTCTGTACTCATTTTTCCACCTCGACCCAGCGTTCGAACTGATGATATTTTCGCTCCATATAGTGAAAAACGCCTTCTGGCAGAGCGACGATGCATACCACCAGAAAAACCCCGTAGAATACGATCCGAAGTCCGCCGATACCCCGCAGCAATTCGGAAAGTGGCACCAGAATGAATGCGCCCATCGCGGCGCCGGCCAGGGTTCCCGGCCCCCCCACCACAGCGGCGGCAATGGGAAGGATGGAGTAATCCAGCGCAAAGACCGGCATGCCGACAAACATGTAAACATGGGTCATGAAAGCGCCGGCGAACGCGCCGATGCTGGCGGCGATAAACAGGGCCTGGGCCTTGAACCAGTAGATATTGATGCCGGCATTGATCACCGAGCGGTCATTGTCGCTGATGCCCTTTAACACCAGACCGTAGTCCGAGTCCATGAGGCGCCGGAACCCAAACAACACCGCCAGAAAGACAATGACGATCAGATACACCTCGAACCCGGCGGATGGCAGCGGGTCCATGCCGCTTAAGCCTTCCGTGCCGCCGAATATTTTCGTGGCCTCGATCACCCGCACCAGCATCAGGGGGATAATCAGGGTCACCATGGAAAAATAAACTCCCCGCAGTCTCAGGACGGGCAGCAGCAGTACCGTGCTGATCAGCCCGCCAAAGAGCGCGGCCAGCGGCAGGGTGATCAACGGAGAAAATCCCCAGTAATGGTTCATGATCCCCGCACAGTACGCGCCGGTTCCGAAAAACAGGGCCTGACCCAGAGAAATCATGCCGCTTTGGGACAGGATATCCCAGGAGATGGCCAGCAAGGCGAATACGGCCACGGATATCAGCACTTTCTGCCAGTAAACACTCAAGACAAGGGGAAGAGCCAGGCACACGACGACCGGCAGCAGGCGGGGCCCGGCCAGATAAAGCATTTCCCGCCAGGAACAGAGGACAAAAATATCCTGAGACCTTGCCTTGATACCCCGATCGATCCGCTCTTTGCGCGTTTTCACAGTCTTAAATCCTTTCTTCCAGTTCTTTCTGTTTGCCGAAAATTCCGGACGGTTTGATGACCAGAACCAGGAGAAGCGCTGCCAGGCTGACGATCATGGTCCAGTGCGAGCCGATATAGGAATCGGTAAAGCGTTCCGCAAAACCGATCACAACGCTTGCGATGATAACGCCCCCGCTGCTGCCAAGACCGCCGATGATGCATACGGCCAATGCCTTTATCAATACATCATAGCCTTCCTCCGGCGAGATGCTGCCCAGGGGAACGATCACAGTGGCGGCAATGGCGGCAAGCCCCGCCCCGAAAGAAACC
The DNA here is from genome assembly GCA_903953895.1 of uncultured Desulfobacteraceae bacterium. Taxonomy (GTDB): domain Bacteria; phylum Desulfobacterota; class Desulfobacteria; order Desulfobacterales; family Desulfatirhabdiaceae; genus RAAP-1. The sequence continues at coordinate 21,550 of CAJBLH010000070.1, forward strand.
GCCATTCTGGCGATGCGATCCGGGTCCATGCCGAATGTCAGGGAGGTGCGCTCATCCTGCGCAATTCCTCTGAAAGCCAGCCCCAGGTGGGTGTAATGGGTGAACAGCCACAGAGCGATGATCAGCACCACGGCGAACGCCACGATCAGCAGTCGCTGGGCATCCACGTAAGCATCGCCGATCAAGAAGCTTTTATCTACGAAGACGGGCAGCGTGTATTCAAATCCGACAAAACCGAAATACCGGAACAGCTCCAGCACGGACAGGCCGATACCGAAGGTGGCGATGACCTCAGAAAGCGTCTGGCCCTTGATGCGAATGATCACAAAGCGGTACATCAGTGCGCCCGCAAGGGTGGTCAGGCTGATGGAAATCAGCACTGCCAGGGGATAGGGCAGGTGGGCCATATGGATGAGCATCCAGACTCCGTAAGCCGCCATCACATAAAAGGCGCCGTAGGCAAAGTTGGCCACGCCGCTGATCCCGAAAGTCAGATTGAAACCAATGGCGGTGAGCGCAAGAATTGCGCTGTTGATGATGGCGTAAAGGATGGTTCCGGTCAGCATCGTCATTTCTCCGATTATTTGGCTGACGTTAATCCAGCCGGCAGTTGAATTTTCCCCTCAGCCAGACTTGTGGGAAACACAATCTGGCGCTTGCCTTCGGTGGTCCACTGAAAGATGGCGGCTACCGCGGATTCTTCCGGATTCATGTCGTAAATCACCTGATGACCCGCATCAAATTTTACCCGGCCGAGTACCCCCTGGCGGTCGGTTTTGATCAATTCCGCCACAATGGCGTCCGCGTCGGTGCTGCCTGCCCGCCCAATGGCATCGGCCAGAATATAGACCGAGTCATATGCCGGCCCCGGCCCGTGTCCGGCCTCGATTGGAGATCCAAACTGTTTGGCATACGCTTCTTGAAATGCCATGGATTTTGGAACTTTAGGAGAGCCGATGGCGCTGCCCAGTTCGAAAATGCAGTTGATAGCTCCGGCGATTTTTCCGTCAAAAGTTTTCCAGGCTCCCGGTCCGGCCAGGGGCGAAATGAAACCAGCCATCAGACACGGCACCTTCATGGTATTCCATTGTTTCACCAGGATGCCGCTTTGGGGCATGTCAAAGATCGGAAGAATCACCTGGGCTCCCGAGGCTTTGGCCTTCATCAGGGTGGATGAAAAATCAGCGGTTCCGGTGGGATAGCTCTCCTGTCCGACAATGGTCCAGCCGGCTTTCTCGAAATATGTCTGACTGATGATTTCTGCGGTCTTGCGCGCCCAGTCGACATCCTGGTTCATGATATAAACCTTGGTGAAACCGTATTCCGCATTGATAAAGCCCATGGTGCCGGCAAGGTATTTCACCAGGTATTTGGCATTCAGAGCCAGGCGGAAGATGTATTTATACTTTTCAGGGTCCTGCTTCACCTTTTCTTCCGAAGCCGGCGTCATGGCAATGGCGCCCAAAAGTGGCACTTTATATTTGGCAATGATGTCCATGCCGGCCATCAGCGCTTCGGAACGGAAAGGGCCCACCAGCAGGGCGGCCGGTTTTTTTTCCAGGATAAGCTTTTCGATTCCCAACAGAGCCTCTGGTACCGGCACCCCCGGCGCTGCATCGCGGATGTCGATAGATTCGACTTTAAATGGTCGTTTTTCCGAACCGACGGTCACGCCGCCTGCGCTGTTGATTTCCGTTACAGCCAGTTCCACGGCTTTAAGCGCTTCCTTGCCTTCCAGAAATCCGGTGGATGTAGGCACGCCGATGACGATGGGCTCAGCCGCCAGGGCAGCTCCCGGGCCGATCAGGAACAAACATAACAGCACTGGAACCCAGCAAAAAAACAGATATTGTTTTCTTTTCATGTGATAACCTCCCCCGTTTATTGATGCTTGTTTTGACGAAAAAGTTTGCCTCGGATTAAAAAAGTGGAACATGATTCTCCAATATAGATAAAACGCTGATGATTCCTTGTGTGATTGGTTGTGCAACGGTTGTGTTGATGCGTAATTTTTTATTCAACTATATGTTAATAAAGATAATATCAACGATTGATTGGTATTTTATATATATGGATATGTTACATTAATCAATAGAATTCAATTCATTTATTGATCAAAATTAATCAATTGGTGCTGAATATATCTGAATTTCAGGAGATTCGAAGCCTGTTTCGAAGCGAAACACGCTGTGGGGTTATCTAAGGACAAATTTGGCGGATAAGGAATCAACGATCCTTATCTATTGGCGAAGCTTGCCGGAGGTGGTATGGATAATGAATCCAGCAAATTGTCGAAATAATACGAGAGGCGGCAACATATGTATACTGCAAGTTGTTTCAAACTGCGCTTTTATACCCCAACCCCAACCCTCCCCCGCTGGGGGAGGGAGTTTTTATTGCTTTTTCAAGTGGAGAAGTCACATATTGCTCCTCCCCCCAGCGGGGGGAGGCTGGGAGGGGGGCCAGAACGATGATCAAGGCCAAAAAATTGATCAATACCACACTTCATGAGATTATCAATGTTACAGGAATCTGAGAAAATGAATAAAGAAATTGACCGAGCAGTGTCTCATTACTGGATGACGCGCCACTCTCAACGGGAAAAACAGAAAAAGAGAGGTGTAGATGATGCTGGTCTAAGAAGTGCTGTGACCGGTGGGGCCCAAATGGACGGGTTTATAAATCTCTTTACCAATTTGATAAATGAAGCCGTATCGGAGAGAAATACATTTTTCATAAAAAACACTTGGAACTCCCTGGCTTTTTACGTCTCACCAAAGAATGGGATTTGCTTGTGGTAAAGAATGGTCAGTTGATAGCAGCCTTAGAGGCAAAATCTCAAGTTGGGCCATCTTTTGGAAACATTTTCAATAGTAGAACCGAAGAAGCAATGGGAACGGCACTCGACCCCTGGACCGCTTTCAGAGAGGGAGCCTTCAATGGAGGACGTCAACCTTACCTTGGATATTTCTTTATGCTTGAAGATTGTGAGGCATCAAAACCACCCGATATCAGTAAGCATAAGACAGCCATGTACCGATTTTTTTCATCTGCCATGGATTCGGGTTTAAAATCTTGATTTAAAATGTTATGAATCAAGATTCGAATCCGGGAAAGGCATGCTATCTATGGGATGTCATCCTTTATTTTCGATCATTTGTAAGATAACAAAACACAGGGGAGATCGCAGCAGGAGATCTTCGCCTTGACCGACAGGAAGTGCGCCAATGAGCAGACTTGACAGTTTTATTCGGCGGATGCTTGCCCAGCGGGCATGTCTGAACTGGGCTGCCGAAGCGGTTGCCGATATTGCCGGACCGGTACTGGAACTGGGCCTTGGTAATGGACGTACATATGACCATCTGCGGGAAATCCTGCCGGAAAGAGATATCTACGTTTTTGAGCGGGAAATCCGGGCCCATGCATTGTCTCTTCCGCCGGAGCGATATCTGATTCTTGGAGACATCGCAGATACCTTGATTTCTGCGGTTTCACTGCTGCCTGCAAAGGCGGCTCTGGCTCATGTTGACCTGGGTACCAGCGATGCCGGGGCTTATGAAGCACTTGCCTTGCGAATCGGATGGCTCTTGAAGCCGCTGATGAAACCCGACGGCATCATCGTTTCCAATGTCTGCCTTCGGGTTTCGGAACTGATATCCCTCGACACGCCATCTGGCGTGAAACCTGGCAGGTATTACATTTACCGGGTTTCCGCAGCCCGTTGATTCGCCACACTTCAAAAAAACTGGAAAAGCGCATATGCTGGAATTAGCTGTTTTTCTCTGCGGGGCAGTGGTGATGGTCATTGAATTGACCGGATCACGGATATTGGCGCCATATCTCGGTACATCTCTGGTGGTGTGGACGAGCTTGATCGGCATCATTTTGGCATCGCTTAGTATCGGTTACTGGTGGGGAGGCCGACTGGCGGATCGGCGGCCCGAAGCACGGGTGCTTGCCGGTATCATACTGATGGCGGCCGTTGCCACAGCGCTGGTGACCTTGATTAAAACCGGCGTTCTAGGGGCGCTTCAGGCCCGAACCAGTGGGCTGCATTCTGCTGCAGTATCGGCTACCATGTTGCTGTTTGCACCGCCATCCATACTGATCGGCATGGTTTCGCCTTTTGCCGTCAGACTCAAGCTGAAAGATACCCGGTCAAGCGGCCGAACGGCCGGAGAACTCTATGCCATTTCCACTGTCGGGAGCATCTCCGGAACGTTTCTGGCCGGGTTTGTACTCATCCCAGTATTGGGAAGCACCAATATCCTTCTGCTGATGGCGGCGGTTCTGGCAATCGCCTCGCTGCTGGTGGAGCGCAGCCATGTCTGGATGAAAGCGGCGATCTGTGTGATTTTTCTGATTTTGCTTTTTCTGGTGCTGGATCACGACAAGCGGATGGCTGCCGCGGGTTTTGTGGACGTGGATACGCCTTACAACCGGGTGCTTGTTTTTAATGGAATGGACCACAACACCGGCCGGGCTATGCGATTGATGTCTACAGGGCCTCACGCCTTTCAGTCGGCCATGTATCCGGATGAGCCTTCCGAACTGGCCCTGCCTTATACCCGCTTCTATCGACTGGCCGAGCATTTTTCACCCAAGATGCGGCGAATGCTGGTATTGGGAGGCGGCGGGTTCTCTTTCCCCAAATATGTACTGGAAAACTATGAGAAAGTATCAGTGGATGTGGTGGAGCTGGATCCGGGTATGACAGCCTTATCCCGAGACCATTTCGGGCTTCGTGATCATCCCCGACTGAAAATCATCGAGGAAGACGCCAGGAATTTTCTCAATCGCAATGAGGAAAAATATAACGTTATTCTCTGCGACACATTCAATTCTCATTATACCATTCCGTTTCATCTGACCACACTTGAAACGATGCGTCGCATCAAGTCGTCGATGGCCCAAGACGGCGTCGTCCTGATCAACCTTCTGTCGGCGATTGAAGGTGAGCGGGGCCGTTTTTTCCGCGCCTTTTACACAACCTGCGCAAACACCTTTCCCAGCGTCATGGCTTTTGCCGTGGACAATCCAGATGACGCTTCCGGCTGGCAGAATATCATTATTGCGGCGCGTGTTTCTGATGTCGTCCCCCCTGCCCTGAACTCGGACAGCGAAATCGCATCCATGATTGCCAAAAGGATCAGAACACCGTTGGCACTTGATCTACCGATTCTGACCGATGATTTCGCACCAGTGGAACGGTATGTGTCTTCTGCCTGGTAGGGTGATCAACAGGATATTTTCCAATCAGTAAAGGAGTGTTTGATGAAAAAATTGCTGGTGTCTTTTGCAGCAGGTTGTGTCGGGGCTCTGGCAAGCTGTTTAACTATGTGGTTTTTCGGTCGGCAGGGAATCCCCCGTATGATCGGTGTCTTCATGTCGCCGGCGTTAAGTCCGGACTGGCTGTATCCACGGATTGTGTGGGGTGGGTTGTGGGGAGTGCTCTTTGTTCTGCCGATGTTCGGTTCACGGTTCTTGATAAAAGGCAGTGTTTTAAGCCTGTTTCCAACAGCAGTTCAACTCTTTATCATCTTTCCGTTTGTTTCCCATAAAGGTATTGCAGGAATCAAACTCGGTATCTATACACCGGTATGTATTTTGTTTTTCAATTGGGTATGGGGCGTGGTTACCGCGGTGACAATCCGATTGGCCAAATAGCCCTGATTCAATAGTCACTTGATTAGATGCGATTCCCCTTTTTGAGAGCGGGGATTTTCAGGCGTGTATGCACGAAAAATCCCCGCCTATCTGTCTACTGTTTCAGTTCTTGATATTTTCCATGCCAGGCGCATTGATTGCAGAAAGTTTCTGTATCGGCATCGATCAGCGGTGCTAGAGAAGCATCAACATCCGGATCGAAACAGATCGATCCATCTCTGCAACGGAAGGCATATGTTTCGTATGCATCTTCCACGTCCTTGATAAAAAAATGCTCAGAGCGGCAAAGAGGGCATTTCATATGAGTCACCGTATCATTTAATCCACCTTGGCAAATGCCTTGGCTTTCGCCTTGCAGACAGGGCAAGTGTCGGGGGGTTCGTTTTCACAGGTGTATCCGCATACGGAACAGACATAATAATCCACCATCTCCTGATTACTCAGGTTATCGAGTGCTTTCTGGTAGAGGGCTGCATGAATTTTTTCCACTTCATTGGCATAGGTAAAAGATCGAACCGCATTTTTATCTCCTTCTGCCTCCGCGATTTTGATCATTTCAGGATACATGGACGTAAACTCGTGGGTTTCACCGGCCAGGGCGGCTTTCAGATTTTCTGCCGTGGTATTGACGCCTCCCACCGTTTTGAGGTGGCTGTGGGCATGGATGGTTTCCGCATCGGCTGCGGCCCTGAAGAGTCTGGCTGCACGGGGAAATCCTTCTTTGTCGGCCTGTTTGGCGAATGCAAGGTATTTTCTGTTGGCTTGGGACTCTCCTGCAAAAGCGTCCATCAAATTTTTTTCTGTTTGACTCATGACATCTCCTTTTAAAGTGTGTTGTAATTCAGTTAATGTGAATGCTCCGACGTTTTCTGACATTTCGGGCATATTCCAAAAAAATCAAGACGATGGGAGAGGATTTGATAGCCCGTCTCTTCAGCAAGCTCCCAAGACAAGGCGGTGAGCGAGGAAAGATCCGGATCGGTAATCGATTTGCATTTTACGCACATGATATGCGGGTGGGGATGGGGATTTTTTCCATCGTAGCGGTTCGTTTCATCTCCGAAGCCTATCTCCATGACCTCTCCAAGCTCTTTCAACAATGAAACCGTCTTGTAAACCGTGGCCAGGCTCGTTGTGGAAAAACGTTTGGTGACTTCGCAATGGATTTGTTCCACGCCGGGGTGGTCACAACTGTTTGCCAGTATCTCGACAATGGCGATCCGCTGCGGGGTGAGCCTGAAGCCTTTATCTTTCAACACATCAACCATATGTTCGAGCCTGGTCTCGCCTGTATTCATAATTTGACTCCCGAAGTTTTCCGGATCAATTCATCAGTTCGTTTTGAAGCCACTCTTTCACCGGACCCTCTATGGCATAGACACCTTTATTGAATGCCACGGATTTTTGAAAAATCTCCCTGATCTTGTCGGGAAGCTCAAATTCGGCCAGTTCAACCGCTTCTTCCGAATTTCTGCGGATCAGATAAACAATAGGGGCTTTTCCCCAGTTGTTGACCACGAAATAATGACTGACATCATTTTTTGAACGGATGAGATTGACGCCGTGAGCCCAGTTATTTCCCCATTCAAGGTATAAAACAACCGCCTCTTCCGGTGTCATCTGCCAGTCGATGGCATTCATCAATTTTAAATCCTGGCGGATATCGTTCAGTTTCATCATATAGGCTTCCTCCTTAAAAAAGGTTTCAGACGGATCAGATACACATACCCCAAATTCGATGAAACTTTATAAAATATGTCAGTTGCTTTGTCAATAGATTATTATATGATAATTGTTATTTAATAATAAATAAAATTCTCATTATTGAGGATTGATGTCACCCCCACATGTGAAAATGAAGGGCAGGCCCAGCCCCCTCCATCCCCAATGATGATCATTCACCTTTTTTCTTTGACACTGGACCGAGCAGGTCTTAAGGTGAAAATCAAAGAAATAGCCGAGCCGAGAACAGAGGGGGCAGCATGAATCCAAATTCCGTAGGGAAAACTCCGTGTATTCTGATTGTGGATGATGAACCGGATATCCGAAACATATTCCAGAAAGGCATTCAGAATGTCAGTTATACCTGCCTTACGGCCAATGGCGCCGATGAGGCACTGGAAATTCTTCAGATGCAACATGTCGATGTGGTGGTTTCGGATATCAACATGCCGGAAATGAACGGTCTTGAGCTGATCAAGGTCATCAAGGAGCGGCATGACTCAGATGTCATCATCATGACAGGCTACATCGAGGATTTTACTTATGAAGAGATTATCGGACGTGGCGCCAGCGATTTCATTCAGAAACCAGTCCGGATTTCGGAATTCATCGCCCGGCTGAAACGGGTGATCTTCGAACGGGAGACATTGGCCCAGCGGGACAAGGCTGCAGAGAGCCTGAGACTGAACCTGGAGAAATTCCAGCGCGCCATGGATGGCATCATTCACGCGATTTCACTTACCGTGGAGTTGCGTGATCCTTATACTGCCGGTCATCAGCAGCGGGTGTCCGATCTGGCTGCCGCCATTGCCATGGATATGGGTCTTGCAGCGGACCGCGTTTACGGACTGCGCATGGCCAGCAGCATTCACGATCTCGGAAAGATCACCATCCCTTCCGAAATTCTCTGCAAACCCGGTCCCCTCGGCCGTCTGGAATACGAATTGATCAAGAATCATGTTCAGGCCGGCTACGATATCCTCAAAAAAATCGAATTTCCATGGCCTCTGGCCGAGATTATTCTTCAGCACCACGAACGCATGGACGGCTCCGGATACCCGCACGCACTCAAAGGTGAAAGGATTCTTCTGGAAGCCCGGATTCTGGCCGTATCGGATGTGTTCGAGACCATGTCTTCACATCGGCCTTACCGGCCGGCTCTGGGGCTGAACCGGGCCATCGAAGAGCTTGTCCATAACAAGGGAAGGCTGTACGATACGGCGGTGGCGGAAACCTGCCTGAAATTGATTGTTGAAAAGGGGTTCCGTTTTGGGGATAATCGGGGCAGTTTCGAGGAACCTAACGGCCAACTCAGCCTCGAACAGCGGCTGTTTCCGGATTAGGTGATTTTTCGGAAATCATTCCATTTCCCCTTTTTGCATTTCAGTCTGCCGATCTGCACTTTCCTGCATCAGGGTATCGATATCTTTTCTGATTTTATTACCATAATAATTCACCGATCCGGCATTGGCCATGATCATGTCCAACTGGCGAGTGTGAAGGGTCAGATATCCGAGGATTTCCATCTGTTTTTTCATGTGGGCCATATCGTGGTTTTCAAGCCGGGAGGCCAGGTGATCTTCCTTGATTTGAACCCGAAAACCCAGCTCTTCCAGAATGTCCTTGATGAAACGAACGCGCCCCAGCCTGCGGGAGGTGTCGGCAGCCCCGCCTTTGAATTGAAAACTGATGTAATTTTCCCGGGGCCTTTCGCTGATCAGCGCTTCGATTGTTGAAAAATGATAGCCGAGCCTGGAACTCAGGCTGCAATAATGCTTTGAAATCATAAAATAATTTCGCTCAGCATACGCAGATCGCACGCCGGGCGTCAAGGCCGTATTTGTGGTGGATTGGTACATCACCGACAGCATCCCCTTTCTGTCCATGGCCGGCGGCCCGTCCCAGGGAATGGCGATAAAGCCCTTCCAGAAAGCTTGCATGGGAATGGAGTCGATGTTGTCCAGGGTCACATATTTTCCCGGTACCTCTTCCTTGAAGCCGTCATCCAGATTCAGCACCCACCATTGCATGGGAACCCGGTAATGGAGCTGTTTGCTGGATCGTTCTGAAAAATTGTGATCTTTTCCAAAATCAAACATTTCGGTGACGGATTTTTCATGAATGAAGCGGGTGATATCGTGAAACGTGATGCAGTTGGCAGGCTTGAACTCGCGGGAATCCGGGTCTAATAAGTGAAGTGGAATGATGTGGCTGCCGATATGCTTCAGTATCTCATGCACCGGGCTGCCTTCCATGAGGTGGGTACGACTGGCCCCTGACCTGGAGAGAAGATCGGGGATCAGCCCGTCATAGACCGCTTGGCAGGAGGCATCCACGGTGATCACCTGGCCCTGCTTGAAAATATTTGAGGCATCCGGTATGCCAAACAATGCCGGTACTCCGAATTCTCTGGCCACATTGGCCAGATGCCCGGCAAATCCGCCCTGTTCTGTAATCACGGCGGCGGCTCGGTTTAAAAGAGACGCCCACCGGGGAAGGGCCTGGCGTGCAACCAGGACTGCGCCTTCCGGAAAGGCCAGCACGTCAACACCCCGGTCTCCGAGGTAGACAGGTCCGCTGCCTGCGCCGGGGCTTGCCGTGATGCCGCCGCCTGCAATCAGGCGCTGTCGGAGTTCAGGGTCGGATGCTGCTGTTTCAGCTTCCCCCGTTTGAATCTGTTTCAGCGGACGACATTGCAGAATAAGAATCGCCCCGCTTCCGGCGATGGCCCATTCGATGTCTTGGGGCATACCGTAGTGATTTTCAATGCGAATAGCGATCTCAGCGAGTTGCCGGGCCTGATCATCCGTCAGGCAGGGAAGAAGGCTCTCTGCTTCTGTCAGGTCCATACGACAGACGCCTTCCTGAGGATAGCAGACAAATTTTCGCTCTTTGAGGCTGATCATCCTCTGCTCGATCGACATGGGAGTTTGCCTGGAGACCACAAAAAGGTCGCAGGCCACGCTGCCGTCCACCACCGATTTGGGAAGCCCCCACACAGCATTGATAAAAACGCGATCATCCCGATGGGTGACCGGGCTCCGGGAATAGATAACCCCGCCGGAGACCGCATCCACCATGACCAGACACCCGACGCACATCAGGATGTCTTCGTCCCGAAATCCCTTGTTGATGCGGTAAGTAATGGCCTGAAGACTGTATTTGCTGGCAACCACTTCCTTGTAGGCCTGAAAAACGTGCTCGTAACTAACATTCAGCTCCGATCGGTACTGGCCGGCAAAAGAGCTGCCTTCTGCGTCTTCTCCGAGTGCGCTGCTGCGAAGCGCCACCGTAATCTTACCGCCGTTTTCAGCCTCCAGGTCTTCCCATGCGCCGCGAATGGCTTCTTCGAGATCATCTGGAATTCGGGAGCGGATCACCAGTTGCTGAATTTCGGCGCTGAACGAGTAGAGATCCTCGATGTCGTCGGAATCGATGGATTGAAGCTTGCGGTCTATTTCCACCTGAAGACTGTTGTAGTCCATAAAACGCTTGAAGGCCGAAGACGTTATCACGAAACCCGCAGGAACTTTCAGATGAATGCGGTTCTTGACTTCGCCGAGATTGGCCATTTTGTTGCCCGCAACTTCGGCACTCTCCTTATCCAGGGCATTCAGGGGCAGAATCATCCGACTGGTCGGCAGTGCTCTGGTTTGCTTGAGGATGGCATTCACGGTTTTTTCGATGGCATTGAATCGGGTGTTGAGTTCCGCATATTTGCCGGGCGCCAGATGATGAAGGCTCTGGATCATGCGAAACACGTTTACGGAAACGGATGTGGCGTTGGACCGGATGAAGGACATGTCATAGGGTCGATCTCCGCGAAGGGCCTGTTCCAAATCAGCCATGACTTCGAGGGAGCGGTTGTTGGCGCTTAACAGGAGCTTGAAATTGTGATACCGCTCTTTGAAAGCGACGCGAAGTTCTTCAATATTTTCGGGGTCTTCGGGCTGAGTGTCGGAAGAAAACAGATTCTTGAAGAAATGACGGATTTTTTTCATGTATGGGATGTTTCGCAGAGAATGTTCAACCGGTTCAGAAAAGAAATTTCGGGGGGATTTCAATCGGTTGCAGAAATCCCCCCTGGCCGCCATTTAAAATGGGGGCGTTTGGGTTGACGATGAAAATGAAATCAGTGTTCCAGCTTCAGTCCCCATCCTTCAAACATGAACAGGATGGAATAGCCGTACCACATAGTGTAAACAACATAAAAAGCCAGTGAAAACACAACGATGCCCCATTTATCCCCAATATTCTGAGGATCGACACCGTAGTAGTTATAGGCGCATTCCACCGCTCTTTTGTTGATATCGCCGATAAACTTGGTTTCCGCGAACTTTTTCTGCTTGTTCAGATCCTTGGTCAGGGCTTTGAGCGCCATCCACCAATTGTATAGGGACAGTCGTTCATCCATGGCGTACTTGGCTTTTACGCCATCGCCTTTATTGTTGAACATCTGATCCGCGTCATCCAGGCAGTTGGTCAGAATGCTGCCGAGATCCCCACTGACCTTGATTTCCGATCCGGTCACATTAACCAGTGCTCCGGATTTCATGAACAGCGGAGCGGTTTCCTTGGCCTGTTTCTCATCCTTCATCACCACCGAAGCGGTGATGGCATTTCCAGAAAGTTTGGCGGATTTCTTTTTCAGATCCGGGATGTAATACGCAGAACCCTTTGAAATGGAATTGTAGAGACCATCGAGATAATTCAGGCCGTTCTGGCCGCCGAAAACAGGTGAGAACAAGATGGCAAGTACTACCAGAAAAGCGACCATCAGTCCCACGCCGCTGAAGAATTCTTTTTTGTTATGTAACATCAGGCCACCTCCCCCTTCAGTTTTTTGATGTTCAACAGAAATGTGCCGATCACCCACACGGCGAATATTCCGATCACGATGAAAAAGGCGTAGATTCCGATCTTATCCAGAATGCTGGCTGTGTCCTTGGACAGGGTAATGAATTCCAGGTCCGCCAGTTTTTTGGGAAGGGCGAAAAATCGGTTGACGAATCCGGCCAGAACCGACATGGCATAGAATCCCCGGATCGTGATTCCCGGCACTACCTTGGTTACCAGCGCGCCGATCTGAATTCCCAGAAGTGATCCGAGCAGCATGCCCATGGCCAGGGTGTAGAAGATAAAGCCGTAGATGGCGTACTGGGAGATTCCGGCATAGCCGGCGGTGAAAATGATCTGAAAAATGTCGGTGCCTACGGTCGTCAGGGAGGAGACGCCCAGGACGTAAACAAAGATCGGAAAGGTCAGAAATCCGCCGCCTACACCCATGATGGCGGCAGCCAGCCCAACGAGTGCGCCGCTCAGGATCAGAAACACGCAGGATATCTGGCGGCCGCCGGGGATGATGCCTTCATCAAAGGTGATCATGGGGGGGATCTTGATGGCCTGAAGTTTTCTGGGAAGGCCGCCGAGATCCGCACCTTCCGATTTCCCGCCATGCGCTCCGCCCGAGTCTCCGGATTTTCTGGCATTCAAAAAATCCATCAGGGCGTAAATCCCGAGGCCACCCAGCATAATCACGTAAATGGTGGTGATGAATGCATCGCTTAAAACCGGATTGATTTCATACAGCCACCGGTTGATGACCCCGCCCGTGGTGGCGCCGACCATGGCGCCGATCAGGAAAATCAGGGCCAGCGGCACGGAGATGTTTCCAAGTTTTTTATGAATCACGCTTCCCATGATGGCTTTGGCGAAAATATGAAACAAGTCGGTGCCGACCGCCAGAATACCCTTGATGCCTGCGCTCATCAGCGCGGGGGCGATCACGAAGCCACCGCCGGCACCGATGCAGCCGGTGATCAGGCCGGCGCAGATACCGATCAGAATGGAAGCGATAAAAATTCCGTTTGAATAAAAGGCCGGACTGTATGCGGTTTTGTCGCCAATGACACTTGGCAGGGAACTGGCAATCTGATCGGCAAAGGCAAATCCGCCCAGAATGATTGGAATCGTTAACAGGCCGAGTATGGCGAGTCGTCTTCGGTCGCCGAGAATCGTTCTGGATATCTCGATCTCCCATGATGCATGAGCTCTGGCGCCCGCCATCATGAAATATCCCCATTGTTTGAAAAAGTTCATATCGATGCTGCTCCTATTTGTTGATAGATAATAGATGTGGTGAAAAAAAGTTAATCGCCGGACTGGGGCAGTTTACTGGAAATCATCACCTCCTCGAGATGTTTTATTTTTTCCAACTGAATAGATTTTTTCTTGAATGCGTCCTGAAGCTTGTATAACAACTCATCGATATTGATGGGTTTCATCAAATAATCAAAAGCGCCGACCTCCATGCCTTCCCGGGCGATTTCCAGACAGGCATGTCCGGTCAGCATGATGACTTCCAGCAGAGGATTGGTTTTTTTGATTTTTCTCAGTGTTTCAATACCGTCCATTCCGGGCATACGTACGTCCAGCACCACGATATCCACTTCATGGTCTTTCAGGTAGGCCAGCGCTTCCTCCCCGCTGTTGACGCCGAATGCATTGAGTTGCCGCTTTTTCATCCGCTTGAGCAGGGTTTCCAGAAAATCAACTTCGTCGTCTACAAAAAGCACACTGAATGGTTCCACCTGTAACCTCCTTCGGGAAACAGTCCCTGAATCTTGTCGATCATCATATTAAAATCAAAGGGCCTGTTTTGATAATCCGTTGTCCACCCGGACAGGTTAAGCCTGCCAGGATTTAATTTCTTTCATCCGGGCCTGGATGATTTTATCTTCATGCGTCCGCCGCCGCTGAACAGCGGATTCAACCTTGGAAATCAGTTGTTCCATATCACAAGGTTTCATCAGATAATCGAAAGCGCCAAGCTTCATACCCTCGATGGCGGACTCGACGGTAGCGTGTCCGGTCAGCATGATGACCTCGGTGATGGGGAATCTGTGCTTTATTTCCTCCAGCGTCTGGATGCCGTCCATTCCCGACATTTTGACATCCAGAATCACTACATCGATTTTGCTGTGTCTGGAAAGCATATCCAGGGCGTCCAGCCCGGTATAAGCCGACAGAATCTCAAATCCGCGCCTGTTCAGGCGTTTGGTCATGGTTTCCACAAACGGCACTTCATCATCGACTAAAAGGATATTCGCCAAGCGCATACTTTTTCTCCTCCGCGTATCAGCCCATAGTTAGTATGTCTTTGACGGCCTGTTTCAAATGATCGACACTGCTTCCTTTTTTCTCAATTAAAAGAACCGATTGTTTCACGTTCAATTGATGAATCATATCGGTCTGCAGTGTATGGATGACGACCGGCAAATCCGGAGCGAGCTGGTGTATCTGATGGACAAGGGACAGATCATTGGCGTCTGGAAGGTCTGGATCCAGTATCACCATGTCTGGCAGCGTGTCGGGATTGTGAATGTGGTCGATGAGCTCCTGACCGCTTTTGACCAGCCGGATATGGTAGCCTTCGGCCATCATCTCACGCTTTAAAAATTCCCGAACATGGGGATTTCGATCTGCAATCAGCAGGGTTAGCGGTTTATTCACGAATTACCCTCGGTGGTTTCGCAACAAGTCGAGTACCAGCGTTGAACTTCAGTCGTTGCGATGCGATTAACTATCGATAGACATACGTGATTTCTCACGGATTGCTGATTTCTAACGAAAACATTCCAGTTATGTCTTAAAATGGTTGTTAACTCAGCCTCTCTTTTTTGACCGCTGTCTGCTTAAGCAATTCACATACCAAAGATTGATGCAAAAATATAACAGACTGTTATTATGATATAAGCGCTGTCATATCTGAAATCATGAAGATTCATCGGACCATGATGATGTCGGTATTTTTTACAGCATGGAAAATTGAGGCTGGATGCGGCGGCAATTGTCAATCTGTTATTGACAGAATTCATTGAGTTCGCATATTATCGCGCAGTAGATGATTACAGATGCTGCTGTTTCAATCCCAAACCCACGCCAAGATGTTGTTTTTTGTCTTCGTTTTTAAAATGTTCCGACACTTTTGGGGAAGCTTCATTGCACCGTTTTCTCGGAAAAGCCGTTTCCAGTGGCCGCCTGTACCCGTATAAATTTTGGATACTGCATTTCTTTTTCGTGTGATCCATTCTAATAAAAACCGATGAGTTGACTAAACCTATTCCTGCCCAAAGGAGCCCTCTTGATGGATGATTTTCTTCATAATTTGCGAACCGGAAAAAATAAACCCTTCGATAGAAACCGGAAACAATTCGATAGCAACGGATATAAAAACCCCGACAGGCAAGGAACCAACGACAACCGTCGCAAAGATGCGTTTCAAAGACCGCCTTCGGTAGACCATTTTCCCGCCATCAAAATACTTCTTGGCGATATTTCAGATGGTCAGCGTCGCCTTGCCGACATTTACGAGCGCCGGGCCACCGCCGAAGAACGCATCGCATCGGCATTAGAGAGAATCGCATCCGGTTTTTCCGATAATAATCCGCCACTCCAGCCTGCAGTATCCGAACTTAAAATCGAACAGGAATCAAGGGTCGTTTCGGAAACCGACGAGCCGGCGCTGGTTTTGCAACCTGAAATAACGACAACTCTTTTTCAGACCGAAAAAACGGATGATTCCATCGAGCTCGAATTGGATCGGAATCGTGTTCTTGAAATAATCGGCGACATGCGCAAAGAACAGATGAGTTATGAAAAGATCGCTCGGACCCTGGAAGTACAGGGTATCCCGACATTTTCTGGAAAGGGCGCCTGGCACAGCCAGACCGTTTCAAAGCTCTGTCATCAGTTTTACCCATCTCTGAGCTGACCAATCCTAAACGACATGCGGGCTGTATCCGTTCCCCTGACTCTCTGTATCCAAAAAAAGGGGGGGGGAGCTGAATAAAAACCATATAGACCCAGGCCATCGGAGGAGAAAAATCAGAATGAATACAGAATCTCCGCTCATCAGCCGAAGACAGTTCATCCGCTTTGCAGGCAGTACCGTTCTTTTCAGCCTGCTCCCAACTCCTTTTCCCGGAATCGCCGCCGAAGCGGGAACCGGTTTTATCGCTGAGGCGTCTTGCGGGAAGACCCCCTGTGACATCAGGGCTCTTACGCGGAAACTCTTTGAATCCGTGGGCGGCATGCCCCGGTTCATTTCCAAGGGCGATGTCGTGGTGATCAAGCCCAACCTTTCCTGGGCCAGGTCCCCTGAACTAGGCGCCACCACCCATCCGGATGTGCTTGAAACCGTCATTTTACTCTGCTATGAAGCAGGGGCCAAAAAAGTTCGCATCGCCGACAACACCATTCATGAGGCCAGAAACTGCTTTGCGGTTACCGGCGCTGATCTGGTGGCGAAAAAAACCGGCGCCGATCTGGTGTATCCCTTGTCCAACCTCATGCGCGACATGAACCTGCAGGGCCATCGCCTGACTGTCTGGCCGGTGTTCACGCCTTTTAAGGAAGCCGATAAAATCATCAACCTGCCGGTTGCCAAGGTACACGGCCTCAGCGGAATCACCCTGGGCTTGAAAAGCTGGATCGGCGCGGTCGGCGGCAGGCGAAATGCGCTGCATCAAGACATTCACCAAAGTATCGTGGATCTGGCTCAGTTTTTCAAACCCACGATCACCCTGATCGACGCCATCCGCATCATGACGGCAAATGGCCCATCCGGCGGCAGTGCATCCGATGTTGCGGTCGCCAACCGCCTGATTTTAAGCGATGATCCGGTTGCAGCCGATGCTTTGGCCTGTGGCTTGTTTCAGGTACAGCCGTCTGCGATCGCCCATATTCAACTGGCGCAGAAATGGGGACTGGGAACGATGGATTTCAGCAGGCTGAAACACTCCCAAGTCATGTTATGAAACGCACCCAGCTTTTAGTTTAGTTTATTAAAAAGACCACATTAACCACGAAACACACGAAACACACGAAACACACGAAAAAGAAAGACGATTCACATTTTCGTGCGAGAAGCCATATCCATTCATGGGGGCGATCAATCTGATCATGAGTGTTTATTTTAGAAGAATATCCCAGGTGCTGTTTCTGTCGCTATTCCTGTTTCTGTTGGTGCAAACCCGGCTTCCCGGCGATGTTGTATTGGACTATTCCCAGGAAATTGCCGGCCCCAAAGATATCCGCCTGACATATCCGGTCATGTTTTTCTTCGACATGGATCCGCTGATATGGTTGTCCACAACAATTTCCTCTCATAAATGGCTGTCCGGCGCCGGGTGGGCGCTGGGGGTTGTCATGCTCACCGTTTTTCTGGGTCGATTTTTCTGCAGCTTTATCTGCCCTTTCGGCACCCTCCATCACGCAGTTGGCGCCTTTCATCCTCCGGTCAAGGGAAAACAGGCAGCATCCCGAAATGAAAAAATACCGGCTCAGCAGCTCAAATATGCATTGCTTCTGATGGTGCTGATATCCTCCTTGTTGGGCTTGAACCTGGCGGGTTTTCTGGATCCGATGGCGATGCTGTTTCGCTCTCTTGCCGTTTCCATTCTGCCGGCCATAAACATCGGCATCAAGGGGGTATTCGATGCCATGGCGGCCGGCGACATCAAAATCCTGAATCTGATCAGCTATGGCGCGGAAGTTATCGTATCGCCCATCTTTGGTTTTGGATATCCGGTATTTCAAACCGGTTTTGCGATCGGCCTGATCGTTATCGTCCTTTTGTTCCTGAACCGGATCCGTCCCCGGTTCTGGTGCCGCTTTCTGTGTCCGCTGGGCGCCCTGCTGGGAGTCTTGTCTTTTAAAAGCAGGCTGCGTCTTGAAAAAGATGAAAGCCGGTGTACGGGCTGCAACAAATGCATGACGGCCTGCCAGGGCGCGGCGTCTCCCAAGCCCGGACTGAAATGGGAATCCGCAGAGTGTGTCCGCTGTTTTAACTGCCAGAATATCTGTCCGGAGGATGCCCTGTCTTTTCGGTTCATGGGCAGAGAAACCGGAAAGCAGAGTCCGGATATGGGACGGCGTGCGGTGCTGACCGGGCTTACGGCCGGTGTTGCGTTTCCGCTGCTTACCCGACTGGATGGCCAGATTCAACAGGCATCCGATCCCCTTCTGATCCGCCCCCCGGGGTCATTGACGGAAAAGCGGTTTCTGGAACAGTGCCAGCGCTGTGGCCTGTGCATGAAGGTCTGCCCGACAAACGTCATTCAGCCGGCTCTCGGGCAGGCCGGCATTGGCGGCATCTGGACACCGGTGCTGAACATGTCGATCGGCTACTGTGAATATTCCTGCACCCTTTGCAGCAGTGTGTGCCCGACGGGCGCCATTCAACTGATTACGGGAAAGGAAAAAATCGCCGGTCCCATCCGCATCGGATCGGCATTCCTCGATCGCGGCAGGTGCCTGCCCTGGACGGAAAACGGTCCGTGCATTGTCTGTGAGGAAGTCTGTCCCACATCCCCCAAGGCTGTTATTTTTCGTGAAGTAGATGCAGCCGGCTTTGGAACCGAGCGGCTTCGCCTGAAACAGCCTTATGTGAATCTGAAACGGTGCGTGGGATGCGGCAGTTGTCAAAACAAATGTCCGATCAAGGGAACACCGGCCATCCGGGTGATCGCAGCAGGCGAAACCCGTTCTCCCCAAAACCAGATATTACTGATTTCATAAAAAGTACCGTTACAATCATCGAATCAGGTTTTTATGGGTTACAACAAAACCATTTTTCTGGAAGGAAAACGAAAATGAAAACGCGTCCAAGGATAAACACCGCATTTGCTGTGGTGGGTCTGGCCATGGCTGCCGGCATTCTGGCAGCCACCGGCATTTGCGCATACGGTGCCGAAGAATCACCGTCCGAGCTTGCCCGAATGACATCGAACATCCACTGGCTGGGTCATGACAGCTTCCGGATAGATGGCGACGGTCAGGTGATCTATATCGATCCTTACAAAACCGCCGGTGGCGCCAAAGCCGATCTGATCCTGATCACCCATGATCACGCGGATCATGCCTCTCCGGAAGATGTCGCCACAATTCGGCGCAGCGATACGATCATTGTTGCGCCTTCGGCTGCGGCGGCTAAATTTTCGGATCAGGTACAGATCGTTAAACCTGGTGACAAACTGGATATCCGGGGGATTTCCATCGAAGCGGTTCCTGCATATAACGTCAACAAGTTTCGCAGTCCCGGCGTACCGTTTCACCCCCGGGACTCCGGTCATGTCGGCTACATCGTCACCGTCAAGGGAACCCGGATCTACCACGCCGGCGATACGGATGCCATTCCGGAGATGCAATCCGTTCACTGTGATGTGGCGCTGCTTCCGGTCAGCGGTATCTATGTCATGACAGCCGAGGAAGCGGCGAGCGCCGCCGCGATGATTCACACCCGGGTCGTTATTCCCATGCATGTCGGCAAAGGCATCGGCAGCCTGAAAGATGCCGAGCGGTTCAAGACGCTGTCAACGGTTCCGACCGTCATTTTGAAGGTGGAATAAAGCCGTCGTGTAATATTTGATAAAACCATAGGTTTCACCGAATCCACATGACGGCTTTTTCAACTTGTTCTTCCAGAGCCTCCTTGAGTTTGCGTAAAATGTCTTCCGCCAATTTCTTTCTCCAGCCGGAGTCGGACGACATCTGCTCCATGACGGCTTTGCGGAATTTTGACCGCTGTTCAGACAGAATATGCTCCAGTTTGGTGTCCGGAAGCACCCATTTGCGGGAAAAACCCGGCAAGTCCCGATCCTTGATGACTTCAGTCACGGTATCGATCCCGAAACCCGTTATGATCGCACCGAGTACGGCTGCAATCACCTGCCCGGTTATCGGAAGGTGAAAGAGCGCTATTCCAGTGCCGCCCGAAGCCATGCCGACGATGATTCCCGCCAGCATGCTTGTGATGACGACAATTTCATCGCTTCGAATGAGCCTGTCCACGTTAAAAGGCGGATGAACGATCGAACCGACCCCTGCTGCGATATCCCGGTGTCTCAGATCCAGCACGCTGCGCGGAATATCGAACTGACGGCAGACAGGGTCCGTAAAATCTGCAAGAATCGGAAGCAGCGTGTTGTTCAGCCAGGCATCCAGTTTTTTTCCCGCATCTTCCCCGCGTATCCGACCCAGTAGATTTTGTTTGCGGCTTTCGATATCCGGCCGAATATCGTTCAGTGTCCTCAGTCGGCCATCCCGCCACAATTCCAGCGATGGACGAACGGCATGATCGATCAGTTCGTCGGCAAGGGGTTCCGCCAGGCTGTCGATCAGGCCGGGAATACGCTGCTCTACAAGCGTGATCAATTCCATGGAGTCGCTGATGGCTTCAATGGCCCGTTTCAATCCGTTCGTGAGGATATCTGTTCGACCGATTCTGGCCAATCCTCTGGCGATGGTATATTCCGGCTCCAGCCCTCGGATAATCTTCTCTGCCGATGCAAACACCTGCGTGCAAAGCGACATCACCACATCCATCCGGGAAGCGCCGCCGGTGAGAACCACCAGGTCGGGCCCGGATTTTTCCATCTTGCTTTTGGCATGCTCAAGTGCCGCGCGAAACGCATTTTTCCAGCTTTGGCCGTTTAACGCTGTCATGGGAAGGGATAGTATCGTTTCCATTTCATCCCGGTAGATGCACGGCTCAAATTCGATTGGCGGTTTCAGTGTTCTGAATTTGATGCTGCAATCCACAGATATGTCTGCCGACACATAGAGTTCCGGAATGGAAAAGAATTTTTCCTTGCCTTCGCGGCAGGCAATGAGGCATTGGCGTTTAAAATGCGGGAAATTTTGAAACATCTCCTCGAGCCGAAGCAGGTCATCGGGTTTTTTTCGTTTCATGTGAAGGAGCGTTCTTTCAAATATCACCTCCTCGATCAACCCGGCGCCCAGACTGAGACCGAAGTCCTCGACAGGGCAGGCTTCCATGCGATTTACGATCGTAAAATCCGTTGAAGAAGAACCGATATCGATGATCAGCACATGTTGCATCAACTGCTCGGTATTCACTTCGGATGTTCTGGACTCTTTCAGATGCAGAAAAGCGGCCCGCGATTCTTTTTCGACAGAGATGCTCCGCATGCCCGCCTGTTGCAGAATCTCCGCATAGGTCTGGCGTTCGGCAGCGGACCAACCGGATGGCGATCCCACCACAAAAAGGGTGCGGTCGCATTCGGTGATTTGACCGCTCTGTTTGAGGATACCCAGATATTTTCGGATAAATCGTTTGACAATTTGCTGGTGATCGAGGGAATTCAGATTGTGGCGCATGGGTTTGAATCCGATATGAAGCTCCGTAATACCTGTTGTCTTCAATGCCTGATCGCCGACCAAATCCCCGCTTTCGGGTTTGAAAGCCAGGGCCGTTACCTGGCTTTTTCGAGCCAGGATTTCAAGCATTTCGGGTTCCGAATCATTGGCCATGGAAGACACCTTGGCCAGTGCGGTTTCACCATGCCCGAAATCGAACCCGATAATATCCAAGTTCTCCACATGAATGTTTTCCATAAGAACCCTCACTTCATCCCGTACCTACCGGGAGAAGCAGTTAAAGGAAATCGCAGTTCGAGACAACTTAACTTATCGATTTTCATGGGTGCTGTAACCCTTTTGCAGGTTGTTGCGCCGGAGAAAAAGGCTCGGCGACTTGGCCGCGAAGCACAACGCGATCGTTTTTCAAAAATGCTGGCCGGATGGTTACATACTGGGTGATTGACGGGTCCGCACCTGGCTCGATATCAAACGATGCGATATCGGTTGCATCCGATGGATCAAATTCTTTCACGGCAATTCCCTGTTCCCATAAAATCGCCTGGATATGAGTCACCTTTTTTAATGCCCATTCGCCGTCATGAAAAGCCCTGGCCTCGAACAAGTCTTGAAACAGTTTCAGAATCTGCGGGTCTTTTTCAAGAAAGCTCCCGCCTTTCTCCGATGCCGGGTCGATCAACGCCTTATCGGCATAGGACAGGGCGTCGGCGATGCAATTCATAAAGGTATGAACCCGACTGATTTTAAGTTGAGCATCGATTTGTGGCTTTTCATCCGGCAGAATACAAGTGGCGGCCCGTTTCGACAAGGCCCTGGTTCTCCATGCAAAGACGTGCCGATAGATTTCCGTTCCCAGAAGAACGATCACCAGCAGCACCGGCATCCAGGGAATTGGATCGATTGAAAGCAGTACCGCCAGCAGCGCAAGGATCAGGGCGGACGGAATGGTTTTTTCAAAAACAGGTAAACGTTTTGAGACCGGCCCCCCCAATGTTTCCCATGGCCGGAGATCTGCCATGAGGATATTTTTGTCGACTGCAGTCAGCGTCCGGATCGCATACCTAATAATTTCAAGCATATAGCCTGCCTGACGGGATTTTTGAAGAGACAGTACCTCTGTCATGTCCCTGTGAAGCCGGGTCAAATATCGATCTGTTAATTTTACCACATCTTCAATCGACGGTGCCGCAGCGATCCGTTTGGAGAGATCGTCTTTTTCACTGTCAAAATTGCCGAGAAGATTTGTCATGGTGTTCCCCGCTGAATACAGAATGTCCGGCTTTATCATCCCACCGATCGAGTTGTGTGCGAACGCTTAAACACCCACCACACTGACATCCTGTTTAGATGTTTTTTCATAAATCAGCAAGAACAAGCGTGATGGAATGCAAATGTGTTGTTGATACCCGGATTTTTTCTGATTTTTGACTTGATTCCCACGAAAAAGGCTGTTACGGAAAGGCCCGTAATGCTGGGTTTTCTACCACCTGTTTTCCATCCTTCTCTATGTTTGAAAGGTGTGATGATGTCACAGAAAAAGAAAGCGGCGGATGCCGACAAAATGGATCGGATCATTGCCGAAGCCAGGGCAAGCCGGGAAGTGCGGGAAAAGACTTATCGGGAACGGGCGCTCAAGCTGTTTCCATGGGTTTGTGCCCGATGCTCTCGCGAATTTGAAGGAAAAAAGCTTCGGGAATTGACGGTTCATCATAAAGATCACAATCACGACAACAACCCGCCAGACGGCGGCAACTGGGAGCTGCTTTGTCTCTACTGTCATGAAAACGAACACTCCCGGTATCTGGATGCGGAATGGTATGGCAGTGAACTTCCGGGCGGCGATGCGGCGGATACGGGTTCTGGAAACAGACCGTTTGCAGCCCTCGAGGCGTTGCTTAACAACAAGGAAAAAGGGTGATGGAGGCGGCATGATCATTGAAATCAGAATCCCCGGCGTGGGGGAATCGGTCCGGGAAGCGGTTCTTGCCCAGTGGCTCAAGAACGACGGGGATGCGGTAAAAAAAGATGAAACCCTCCTGGTGATTGAAACCGACAAGGTATCGCTGGAAATTGCGGCAGAAGCAGACGGCGTGCTGCACATCCTGGTTCCGGCCGGAACCACCGTACCCATCGGAACGCTTGCAGGCACCCTGTCTGTGGGTGAAATCGCAGTGGAAGTGGCTCCCACACCCCTGTCCACTGCACCACAGCATTTCCTGTCTTCGGAAATTCAGACCCCGGAGCCGCTGCCGGATGCAGTCGTTGACAAATCGATGCACCTGCCGCCATCCGTCCGTCGCCTCATTCATGAAAAAGGGGTCGATATGGCTCTGATCGCAGGAACCGGACCCGGCGGCAGAATCACCAAGGGGGATGTTCTGCTGTATCTGGAAGCGTTGCCGGTCAAACCTGTTGATACTGCACCCGCCGCCCCTCAGGCAGCAGTCACGGAGGCGCCCCCTCATACGGCGGTGGATGCGCTTACGGTACGTAAACCCCTGACCCCGATCCGCCGGCGGATTGCCGAAAGGCTGCTGCAGGCCAAGCAGCAGACGGCCATGCTCACGACATTCAACGAAATCGACATGAGCCGGGTCATAGCACTCAGAGATCGGCACAAAGAATCCTTCAAGCGCAGACACGGGGTGTCTCTGGGCTTCATGGGCTTTTTTATCAAGGCCAGTATCGCTGCACTCAAGGATTTTCCGGAAATCAATGCATTCATCGATGCTACCGACATCCTCTATCACCAGTATTACCATATCGGTATTGCAGTCGGCAGCGAGCGGGGACTGGTGGTTCCGGTTCTGCGTCATGCGGATCGTATGGGGTTTGCGGATCTGGAAAAAGCCATTGCTTCGGCTGTAGAGAAAATCACTTCCGGAAAACTCGGATTAAGTGAACTGGAAGGCGGCACATTTACCATCAGCAATGGCGGTGTTTACGGCTCCTTATTGAGTACGCCCATATTAAATTCTCCGCAAAGCGGTATTCTGGGCATGCACAAGATCGAAAAACGGCCGGTGGTGGTTGATGACACCATCGTCATTCGACCCATGATGTATGTGGCGCTCAGCTACGATCACCGCATTGTGGATGGCAGGGGCGCGGTCTCCTTCCTGAAACGGATCAAGGAAATCATCGAAGAACCCGAACGACTCATGATGGAGATTTGATCATGTCAGCAGAAAATATGTATGATCTCGTGGTCATCGGCAGCGGTCCTGGCGGCTACCCGGCGGCAGTCAGGGCTTCCGGGCTGGGGATGACGGTGGCCTGTGTGGAGAAATCGCTGCGGCCAGGAGGGGTGTGCCTGAATGTGGGATGTATTCCCAGCAAGGCGCTTCTGGATTCCAGTGAAATTTTCGAGACAACGAAGAATGGATTATCGGTTCACGGCATTCAGGTGACGGATGTATCGCTGGATCTGCCCGTCCTGATAGCCCGAAAAAATCAGGTGGTGGAAAGTCTGACCGGTCAGGTGAAGAAACTGTTGGAATCCGCACGGGTGTCGCTCATTCAGGGAACGGCAAGAGTTTTAGACGGCCATCATGTTGAACTGACCGATCGTGACGGTGGAATCCGCATCCTTGAGGCCAAATTCATTCTTCTGGCAACCGGCAGCATCCCGGTCGCCATTCCCGGCATGGAATGCGATGAAGACCGGATTGTCAGCTCTACCGGCGCACTGAATTTCTCTGAAGTTCCCCGGACGCTGGCAGTTATCGGGGGAGGATATATCGGCCTGGAGCTGGGCTCTGTCTGGCAGCGTCTGGGAGCAGCGGTTACGGTGATCGAAATGACGCCGCTGATCGCTCCAAACCTGGACGGACAGATCAGCCGGACATTGAAACGATTGCTCGACAAACAGAGCATGGCATTTCGACTCAACACCACCGTCACCCATGCCGATGTCGGCCAGGATGGTGTCAAACTGTTCCTTGAATCCAAGGGCAAGACAGAGAACATGGATTTTGAGCGCGTACTGGTCGCCGTCGGCCGAAAACCGTTGACCGCAGGGCTCGGGCTTGAATCCGTCGGTGTCTCCCTGGATGAAAAAACCGGGCAGGTCTATATCAACTCCAATTATCAAACCAGCGTTTCATCGATTTATGCGGTGGGCGATATGGTCGCCGGTCCCATGCTGGCGCATAAGGCATCTGCCGAGGGAATCGCTGCAGTTTCATCCATGGCCGGACATTTTGTCGAGGTCAATTATGACACCCTGCCATCGGTCATCTATACCCGGCCGGAAGTAGCCGGCGTGGGGCTGACCGAAGAGCAGATCAAGGCGCGGGGAATCCCTTATGTTTCCGGCGCCTATCCGTTTTCCGGAAACGGACGCGCCCGATGCACCGGGGAAACCGAGGGGCTCGTCAAAATCCTGGTTCATGCCCGAACAGACCGGATTCTTGGTATCCACATGATTGGGCCGCAGGTTTCCGAGATGATTGCCGAAGCGGTTCTGGCCATGGAAATGGGGGCTTCATCCGAGGATATCGCCCGAACCGTTCACAGTCACCCCACGTTTTCGGAAACCCTGATGGAGGCAGCAGGCGCGGTTCAGCGGCAATTGAAAAAATAGGGGGATTGTTATCCCAACCTTTATTAATTCACCGCAAAGGCGCAAAGGGCGCAAAGATAACGGCCGTTAAATTCCCTTTGCGATCTTTGCGCCTTTGCTGTGAAGATATTTTTGTCTTTAAATACACTCTAAATAACATCAAAAAAAGGAGAAAAAAATGATTCGAACCGGATTGAAAATGGTGATTGCAGTACTCCTGATTGTCGGTTTTTGTTCCATGGTCTGGGCCGAGACACCCGCACCCAAGGATGAAAGAAAACACACCACCTTGGGAAAATATGCTACATCCATCGAAGCCTACGAGATGTGGAAGGCCAATCCGACAAAAGTCAAAATCATCGACTGCCGGATTCCCGAAGAATATGCCTATGTGGGGCACGCTCCGATGGCCATAAACATTCCTTCCATGGTCTGGACCGGGAAGTGGAATGCCGAGAAAAATGACTATGCGCTTGATCCCAATACGGAATTCGAGGCCCTGGTGAAGCAAAAAGCCGCTCTTGACGACACGATTCTGATCATGTGCCGGTCCGGGCATCGCAGTTCGGCTTCGGTCAACCGATTGGCTAAGGTCGGATTTACAAACGTATACAATATCGTGGATGGCTTTGAAGGGGATATGGTCACGGATGAAGACAGTTACTTCAAAGGCAAACGGGGTAAAAACGGCTGGAAGAATTCTTCGGCTCCCTGGACATACCAGCTTGACCCTGCTTTGATCTATAGACATGCAGAAAAATAATTTCACTGCGTTATCGCGGGCGAAAATGGCCGAAAAAGGCCTATTCCATTGCAGCGGCAAAAAACGATGATTCATGCCAAAAGTCTTATCTGAAACGCATATAAAATCCAACAGCCACCGCCCGTATCAGAATGCCAGCGGTGGCAAGCACGATCACGCCGGCAACCAGACGGTGCAGCCTGTTCTCTTCGGATTTTTCCCGGTACCCCAGCAGTACAGCACAGACCACACCACAGATCAGTCCGCCGCCATGCCCCCAGTTGTTGATTCCGGGAACCACAAGGCCAAATATCACGATACCCAGAATCCAGCTTTTCATCTGCTGAAAAACCGCCTGCCCGTACATACCGCCGCGGCTTTTGCCGTAGTACAGGGCTGCACCCATCAGACCGCACAAGGCTGCGGAAGCACCGATGGTCAGTGGAATGCGGGCAATATAGGATAGCCAGAAGCCGGCCATTCCGCTCAGGGTATAAATGATGATCATCCGGGAGCCGCCGTACAGATTCAGGATGACCGGTGCAATCTGACGGAACGCCATCATGTTGAAAAAAATGTGCAGCACGCTGCCGTGAAGATAATTGGCAGAGATCAGCGTCCACCACCTTCCGAACCGATGGATCGGAATCACGCCGGTGGCTCCCATCAGAATCAGACTGCCGTTATCCGGAGACAGAAATGTCAGCGGGTTCAGAGAAAGCCCTGTTTTCAGAGGGTGAATCAGCAGAGACAGCACAAACATGCCGACATTGGCATAGAGTACGCCGGGGATGACCCACGATTCCAGTCTTGATTCTCGGATGATCGATTTCAACAGCAGGAACCACCCCCGCATGTGGCGGCTTCTTTTCCCTTGATCCATGTCTGAATGATATAGCTGGCGCAGCCCACACCCGGAGTGACGGTGATGGCATGAACCGGGCAGTTGGTAGCACAGGCGCCGCACTCCATGCATCCATCGGGATCGATGATGGCGGCTTTTTTGTGGTCGATTTTCAGCACGCCGTGAGGACAGACCGTTTCACACATACCGCAGCCAACACAGGTAGTATCGTCCAAAGACAGGGTGGCGACTCCTGGCAGATATCGAAATGTCTTCATGAATACATCCTTTTCATACGAATGCGGCCAGTATCCACAGCACTGAGGCGGCCAGCATGGCGACAGCCTGCAGGGGAATGGCCAGACGCATTTCTTTTTCCACGCCGGACGGCGATGTAAACGGTGTACACCCGGTAAAATTCATGGCAAGGTATGAGCTGACAGCCATGACCACCAGCATCAGCGCCGAAAATGCGGTTCCGGAAAGTCCTCTGGGCAGCAGGACGGCACAGATCAGGCCGGTAGTGGCGCCTTTCAGGGAAAAAGACAGGCCCGGTATCCAGGGCAGGAGAATCGGCATGACGACAGCACCAGAAAAAATGCCAAGCACAAAGGCGGCGGCGGCGTAAAGCCCTCGGCTCCAGGCCGCGTGAAACGAAAACAGCCCCGGGCCGAAGCCGGAAATCAAAAAGACGGCTGCCAGAACCCGGACCAGTGGTTTTGCGAGCAGATACAGCTCGACCGGGGTCAAAACCAGCCGTTCGGTCGTTGAAAACGTAACCCGGCGCATGGTTTCATCCGCAGTCATGCCGTTTTTCAGAAACCGGGTGATATCCTCAGCCCGGATCGGCCCCCATACCACTTCAAATCCACAGAGTTGTTTCACTTTCTGAGCAGACACTCCGGTTGCAGATAGCTGCGGCAGAACAAGCTGGCGGTGACGAACGAGCTGGGTCAGGTTGCAGCGGACAGCGCGATCGGCTACTTCCTGGCTGGAGAACGTTTTTTTGCCGGCAGCGCACCACACATTGATTCCCCGGGTGTCGCAGACCATGATCCATGCATCGACCGATCCCAACTGCCGGCGAAGGGTGTCGAAACTGAGTTTGTAATTGGCTGTCACCAGAACCGGCGAATCCGGACCCGGAGAGCCGGCGCCGTAGATCCCCGGAGCGACCTGATAGGCATCACGGAAAATTCCCAGCCTGACTCGGAAGGCGCCCAGCCAATCCCGGCCGGTCAGCCGGGTGTCGATTATCGGAACCCGGCCCGTTGGTGTTTCCGTAAAATTTCGAACAAATTGGCAGATGGTGTATCCCGGCATTTCATGAGGGCCGGCAGGCTTTGTAATCGGAGAACCACAGCAGGGAATGTCTTTCGGTGCGGCAGCCGGCAGAGGAACAAACGGGCTCGATATTTTTTCACAGCCTGCGGGTGCGCCTTGTGTGCAGCAGTCCGGGCGGCAGGAGCAGGGATTTGTCATGTTCTTTTCTCCCGAATCATCTTGTTTTTGGGATTCAGCGGTGATGAAAGTATCGGCAATGAGGTGTTGTCAATCGATTATACGGTCAATTCGTCGATACCCTGCCGGAATCGTTCCAGCACATCCTTGTTCAGACAGTAACAGGTTCGGGGGCCGTCCACATTGCCCTGTATCAATCCGGCATTTTTCAAACACTTCAGATGCTGGCTGACCGTCGACTGGGCCAGCGGCAGCATCTCCACAATATTGCCGCAGATACAGCCGTCCATCGATCGGAGGTGCTGGATAATCCGGACCCGCGCCGGATGTCCCAGTGCCTTGCAAATCCGAGCAAAATCAACTATATTCAAGTTGTTGGACCCGGAAAAGGCTTTTTCCGGATGCGGAGAAACCTGTATCATATCGACTCCTTTTTATCGTATTTTTACGATATACGATAAAAAGGCTGGCGTCAATGGAGAAAACAGCGTGAAACGCCTGTCTTTGCATTGGTGGATCACAGTGACCAGGGTGGCTATTCTGTCGATCGGAATTGACACCCGAATTCATTTGGCCTACTATAAAACAGATGCAGGGAACGGCCCTGCCATTTACGAATTGATACCATGCCATTAAAACAGGAGATAAGTGAATTCCGTTGGAATATGCAGCTAAAATTACCGGAACAGGCTCGGCCTTTCCCCAGAACCGGGTCTCAAATATAGATATTTCTGAAAAACTGGCGCTATCCGGAATCGAAACAAACGATTCGTGGATACGGGAACGAACCGGGATTGCCGAAAGACGCATGTCCATGCCCGGAAATTCGGAAGAACACAACTCGTCTTTAGGGCTTGCCGCTGCCTGGAACGCCTTGAAGATGGCAGAAAAAACCCCTCTGGATATCGATCAGATCATCTATTCCACCTGTACACCAGATACCATCCTGCCGTCAACCGCCTGCTGGCTGCAGCACAAGCTGGGAGCCGCCAAAGCCTGGGGAATGGATTTGAATGCCGCCTGCTCAGGCTTTATCTATGGTCTGAGCATTGCCGATCAGTTCATCTGTTCCGGCAAGGCCAAAACCACATTGGTGATCGGCGCCGAAGTCCTGAGCTCCATCATCAACTGGAGCGACCGCTCCTCTTGCATTCTGTTCGGAGACGGGGCCGGGGCAGCCGTTGTCGAGCGCACTCAGGCGACCTCGGATCAGCGCATTCTTTCCACCCATCTGCTCTCCGACGGCGCTCTCTGGGAAATGCTGCATGTTCCTGCAGGCGGATCGGCCCTGCCGGCCACACCCGAGATAGCTTTGCAGCATCTTAATAAAATCCAGATGAATGGTCGGGAAATATTCAAGGTTGCCGTTCGAACCCTCAGTAGTTTTGCACTGAAGGCTTTGAAAAAAAACCAGATGACGGTGGATATGCTGGACTGGTTCATTCCCCATCAGGCCAATTTTCGAATTATCGAAGCGGTGGCCAAACGGCTGAATCTGCCCATGGAAAAAGTCCTGATCAATGTGGACCGCTATGGAAACACATCCTCTGCGACTGTACCGACCATGCTGGATGAGGCGGTTCGGGACGGCCGGATCCAAAAAGGTCAGACCGTTCTTCTGGATGCTTTCGGCGCCGGTCTCACCTACGGGTCCGTGCTTCTGAGATGGTAATTTCACATCTATGCTGAGCATCCGGAAAATCGGCGTTCTGGGAAGAACCTACCGTCACCTGAACCGGTATCGCCAGATTCTGGCAATCCTGTTCAGCTACGGATTCGGCGAAGTCATCGAACTTCTCAGAATCGATCAGTATCTGGATATCGGTCTGCAGATGATTTCGAAAAACCGTGGAGAGCGCGTGGAAAAACTCTCCCGCGCCGAAAGAATCCGAATGGCCATCGAAGAGCTTGGGCCGACGTACATCAAGCTGGGCCAAGTGCTTTCCACCCGCCCGGATCTGATTCCGGCCGAGTTCATCCTGGAGCTGTCCCGGCTTCAAGACAATGTTCCGCCCTTTGGTTTCTGTGAAACCGAAAAAATCATTCAATCCGAATTTGGCGTACCCATCGATGAGATATTTGATTTTCCGGATAAAACACCGGTGGCGTCGGCATCCATTGCCCAGGTTTATCGGACCGTATCCCGGGACGGGGAACTGCTGGCCGTCAAGGTTCAGCGGCCGGGCATCCGGCGGATAATCGAGGTCGATCTGGAAATCATGCTTCATCTGGCCATGCTGATGGAGCGCCATATCGAAGAATTCGCTTTGCACCGCCCGGTTCGCATCGTGGAAGAATTCGCCAAAGTGCTTGAAAACGAAATCGATTTTACGCTCGAAGCAGCCAGCATGGAGCGGATCGCCGCGATGTTTCTGAATGATCCGGCAGTGTATGTTCCCAAAGTGTATCGCGACAAATCCTGTGCAGTGGTGCTGACCATGGAAATGGTTGAAGGCATTAAAATCACCCACATCGAAGCTATTGAAAAGGCCGGACTGGATCGAAAACTGTTGACGGTAAGGGGGGCGGATGTCTGTTTGAAACAAATTTTCCAATACGGATTTTTTCATGCCGATCCCCATCCCGGCAATATCTATGCGCTGGCGGGGAATGTGATCTGTCTGCTGGATTTCGGAATGGTCGGCACCGTAGACCAAAGAACCCGCGAAGATATCGTCGAGCTGGTGGACAGTATCGTCCACCATCACCCGGCCCGGGCCGCCCAGGTGCTTCTGAGAATTACCGAATGGGATAAGGAGCCCGATTTGAGATCGTTTGAAAAAGATGTGTCTGAATTCATGGGGATGCATCTTTTCAAGCCTCTCCGGGATATCAAAATCGGCAGGCTGCTTCAGCATCTTCTGGAGATTTCAGCGGAACATCGCCTGCGGATTCCGGCGGACATCTTTCTGATGTTGAAGGCCCTGGGAACGGTGGAAGGGATTGCCATGGTGCTGGATCCGGAATTTGACATGATATCACACGCCACCCCGTATATTCAAAAAGTCAAACTGGCCCGCCTGCATCCAGAAAGAATCGCCGGGGATGCGATGCAGTTGGCGTCTCAATTCATGGATTTTCTGGGCCAGTTTCCGCAGGACGTTCTGGAGATTGCCCGGCTCCTTCGCCAGCAGAAGCTGACAGTGAAAATTGAACAGACAGGGCTCTCAACACTTCTTGCCACCCAGGATCAGATCAGCAACCGGATCGCCTTTTCCATCGTCATCGCATCGCTGATTATCGGCTCGGCCCTCATCGTCATTTCCGAAACACCGCCGCTGGTTTACGGGATATCTTTCATCGGCTTCATCGGTTTTATCGCAGCCGCCCTGATGGGAATATGGCTTCTGGTTGCCATCATCCGAAAAGGAAAACTATAGCTTTTCCATATCACTCGGTTTCATCTGGCGGGCGGTTTAAAATCCGGTTGATCCGGGCAACAAGCCGTTTGGGATTGACCGGTTTGGTCAGATAATCATCAGCGCCGGCGTTGATGACTGCAACTTCGGCATCCACTTCATCCTTTGACGTCAGCATAATGATGGGAATAAAGCGGGTGGTCAGTTGGGACTTGAGTTTGGTAATCAACTCCATGCCGTCCATTTCCGGCATCAGGTAATCGGTGATGATGAGATCCGGCTTTTCCTGAACGGCGATCTTCAGGGCATCGTTGCCGTTATGGGCGGATACGGTCAGATAATTCTGGGATTCAAGAATATTTTTTAAAATCTTTAAAATAACCGGGTTGTCATCCACGACCAGTATTTTTTCCGGATGAATGCTGGCAATGGAGGAATGCGAATCGGGTTGCTGAGATTGGCCTTTCTCGTATGTTGAAACCGGTTCCTGGCTCTCCACGGCTTTGTCCAAATATTCCTGTGCCGCATCATCATACTCCGGAGGCGCCACGCGGAATACCTCCTCGATCGTTGTCAAGCCCATGAATGCCTTGCTGATGCCATCCATGCTCAATGCCATAAATCCATCCTTTTCCGCCGCTTTTTTGATGGCGACTGCGGAAATGTTTCTGGAAAGGATTTCCCTGATGGCAGGCGTGATCAGCAGGATTTCAAATATCCCAAGTCTGCCGGTGTATCCGGAATACTGACAGAGCTCACAACCGGAACCCTTCCAGAATTTTTTGGTGCGGTCCGGTTTGATGATGGATTCCAGTTGCTCAAAAACCTGAGGGGTCATCGGGTCGGGTATCTTGCATTTCGTGCATATCCCCCGGACCAGGCGTTGCCCGATCACAGCGATCAGGGAATCCGCGATGACAAAGGAATCAACGCCCATATCCAGAAGTCGGCTGATTGCCGAGGGCGAATCATTGGTATGAAGGGTGGAAAGTACGAGGTGACCTGTTTGAGCCGCCTGAAATGCAATCTTGGCCGTTTCACCGTCCCGGATTTCCCCAACCATGACGATATCCGGATCTTGCCTTAAAATCGATCTGAGACCATCGGCAAAGGTGATTCCCGCCTTCGGGTTGATCTGCACCTGATTGATTCCGGGAATATCGAATTCCACGGGATCTTCAACCGTTACGATGTTGACCCTGGAAGAATTCAGGTGCTTCAATGCCGTGTACAAGGTCGAGGATTTGCCACTGCCGGTCGGGCCCGTTACCAGAATGATCCCCTGGGGTCTGACAATGGCCTCCATAAAATGCCGCAGATCATTTTCCGAGAACCCCAATTGGGCGATTTCCAAACCGGCGGCACTGGGATTTAAAATACGGATGGTCACTTTTTCTCCGTAGGAAGCCGGAAGGGTGGAAATCCGAAGATCATAGCGGGTATCGGCCATCTTGACCTGGGCCCTTCCATCCTGAGGCTTTCGGCGAATGGATATATCCATGTTGGAGATAATCTTGATCCGGGAAACCAGCGACAAATGAATTTGTTTGTCGATCTGCATGATTTCCCGCATGATGCCGTCTATCCGGTACCGGATGACCACGTTGTCTTTTTGTGGTTCAATGTGAATGTCACTGGCTTTCATTTTGATGGCATCGGCCAGGACCGTATTGGTAAAACGCACCACCGGCGGCAGTTTGGTTAAATTCAGCAGATCCTGCACATTGTGTTCTTTTTCCTTGACATGGCCGATAATCTCGAAGTTATCGATAATCCCCATATCTGACTTCAGCGCATTCTCAAGGTTTCGTTTGGGATAGAATTTCTGGATTGCGAACAGGATGTCGCTCTGGGGGGCGATCGTGGTGAAAATATCCATCTGGGTGATAAACCGCAGATCGTCGAGTGCATAAAATTCCAGCGGATTCGCCATGACAATGATCAGTTGCTTTTTGACCACCTTGATCGGAAGCAGCAGATAATTTTCAGCCATATCATGCGGTATGAGATCGATCACATCCTTCGGTATGTCGATGTCGTTCAGTCGCAGAAAGGGGATTTTAAGCTGGCTGGCCAGAGCTTTGGCGATCTTTTCATCATCGGTAACCCCCATATCTATGAGAATCTGACCAATTTTCTTTTTTTGGGTTTTTTGGATTTCCAGGGCGTTTTCCAGCGTTTTCTGATCGATCAGATTGGCCTGAAGCAACAGTTCTCCCAGTTTTTTACGTCTTTCTGGGGCGTTGGGTGGATTTTCCGGCGGTGTGTTCATGGGGTCCTCGCTAACAGCCAGGTTGCGCATGGGTTAATCGATAGCGTGAGGAATTGACCGACACTTTTCTATACCCTTTTGCCGTCGATAGTGCAAGGAGTTCCACGGTGGTGATGTTACCTGTTTTTAAGGACTTCCTCAAGTTCTGAAAGCAACGCCTGCATTTGTTTCTGGAATGAGAGAACCGTCCGGGTCAGATCTTCTATTTTATTTTCACGGGACTGCTGCATGATCAGTTGAGCATAGTTGGAAATGTCCATGAATCCCAAGGTGCCGGTAGACCCTTTCAGGGAGTGGGCAGCCGCTCCGACCTGCGTCATGTCCTGTCTGTCGAATGCCGCCATCATCGATATGAGATCGGAAGGCGCAGTCTGGATAAAGAGCTCCAGAACACTGTAGATATCGTCTTCTTCCAGCCCAAGTTGTGAAGCCACCTGTTTAACGTTCATGATTTCCTCATATGTTTTAAATCATTCGGCTTTGTTCATTTTTTTCAGGCACCGGCGTTTTCTACGGCGGAGGGGCACAGATGCGGGAGCGGACATGACGGGCATCCGGGTTTTCTGGCCCGGCAAATTTCTCTGCCGAAATAAATCAGCCGCTGACAAAATGCATTCCATGATCTTTCAGGGATAAGCACCATTAGATCCAACTCGATTTTTTCCGGGTTCTGGTTTTGGGTCAGCCCCAGGCGTCTGGATATCCTGATTACATGGGTATCCACGACAATTCCGGGTTTTCCAAAGGCAGCGCCCAAAACCACATTGGCTGTTTTTCGCCCGACACCGGGCAATTGAACGAGTTCCTCGATTGTATCCGGCACCCTGCCTTGAAACCGGTTGATCAGCATTTCGGAACAGCGTTTAATGTTTCTGGCCTTGTTGTGATAGAACCCAGTAGAATGAATCAGGTTTTCGATGGTTTCGGTATCGGCCCGGGCAAAATCCTGCGGGCTGGACAGCCGATCAAAAAGAACCGGCGTTACCTGGTTCACCTGTTTATCCGTACACTGGGCTGATAACTGGGTGGCGACCAGCAACTGGAAAGGGCTCCTGAAATCCAGTTGAGTCTTGACATCGGGATAGGCGGTACTTAGTATCTGACGAATTTTGCCGGCTTTTTCTTTCAGTGTCATCATCTTTGAACTCGCTAAAATTAAACTTATGAAAAAACCATACCATGAATCACCATGAAAATAAAGTCCGGGCATTGGGGCTGTGTTCCGGTGGACTGGACAGCATTCTGGCGGCCGTCGTTCTCAGAAATCAGGGGATTGCCGTCGAGTGGATCACCTTTGAAACTCCGTTTTTCTCCGCAGAAAAGGCCCGCCGAGCTTCGGAACGGTTTCATATTCCGCTGATCGTTGAAAACATCACCCGGCCCTACCTGGAGATGCTGCGCGATCCGCCGTGCGGGTACGGCCAGCACATGAACCCCTGTATGGATTGTCATGCCCTCATGTTTCGACTGGCCGGCCGGGTGTTGGAAGACAGGGGGATGGATTTTTTGTTCAGCGGCGAAGTCCTGGGACAGCGGCCCATGTCACAGACCCGTTCATCACTCCGCTATGTCGAAAAACATTCCGGATGCCGCCAGGTGATTGTCCGTCCGCTGAGTGCAAGGCTTCTTGAGGAGACCCTTCCGGAGAAAAACGGGCTTGTGAACCGGGGGCTGCTGCTGGGGCTGTCCGGCAGATCGCGGAAACCGCAAATTTCCATGGCCCGGGCGTGGGGGATTGTCGATTATCCGGCGCCTGCAGGCGGTTGTCTTCTGACGGAAAAGGTTTACAGCCTCCGTTTGAAAGATCTTTTCGACCACCGGACGGACTGCACGGAAAATGCGCTTCATCTGCTCAAATACGGCCGACATATCCGCCTGAGCGCGGATGTGAAGATCATTGTGGGCCGGACCCTGCAGGACAATACCGCCATCCTGAGCCACCGGGATCCGTTACAGGATATGGTATTGAAAACAGTAAATATCCCAGGCCCTGTCGTTTTGATTCCATCTGAGGCGGGAAACGACGATATCCGGCTAGCGGCATCCATCTGCGCTGGCTATACCAAGGCTCTGGATGATGTGCCGGTGGCTGTCGATGCGGTATCACCGGAAGATGTCAGCTCCTTTCAGGTTATCCCAATACGTCCTGAATCCGTTCAGTCCATGCTGATCGGCTGATCGAGATTTCTGTTTGATTCCCCACAGCGATCATGATAAACATCACATGTTGTGTGGGGCAAAAAATAAAACAAAGCCCATGAGATCGGTCTGAACCGACTCAAAGGATAACCTTTCTGTCTATGCTTTTCGATTTCATCATATTGAGTTTTCTGCTGTGTTTATCTGCTTTTTTTTCAGCAGCCGAAACCGCCTTTTTTACCCTCAGCCGCACCAAGGCAAGGCACCTGGCCAAAGATAACGAGCAGCCCTATGTACTGATTCATCAGTTGAAAGAAAACCCTCACCGGCTGCTGACCACCCTTCTGATCGGAAACAATGCGGCCAATATCGGTGCATCCGCTCTTGCCACATCTGTCGCCCTGCAGGTATTTCCCGATTACGCACTCGGCGTTGCAACCGGAATCATGACGCTGCTCATTCTGGTTTTCGGTGAGGTGTTCCCCAAGTCGCTGGCCACCCGAAACAATGTGGCCGTTGCCGGATTCACAGTGTATCCGGTTTACTGGTGCTCCATCCTGTTCTTTCCTTTTTCGACATTCCTGAACTTCATCCCGCTGCTGACCGGAAAAGCCAAAAAAACATCCATTGTCACCGAAGAAGAGCTGATGACAATCGTTGAGGTGGTCGAGGAAGAAGGGGAAATCAAGGAAGAAGAACGGGAACTGATTCACAATATCTTTGAATTCGACAATACCAATGCCTCTGAAATCATGACTCCCCGGGCAGACATGTTCGTTGTGGATGCTGGTCAGCCCCTGGACCTGCAAGCAGTCGCCAACTCCGGATTTACCCGGATTCCGGTGATTGAAGCCGATATCGATCATGTGATCGGCATTGTCAACATCAAGGATATATTCGTTCAGCAATCCATTCCGAATCCGTCCATCGATATTCGACATATCATGCGGTTGCCCTACTTCGTTCCGGAAAATAAGAAGCTGGATTCACTTCTCCGCCAGTTCAAGAAGCGAAAAAATCATATTGCTATCGTGGTGGATGAACACGGCGGGGTTTCCGGCCTGATCACCCTTGAGGATGTACTCGAAGAACTCGTGGGGGAGATCAGCGATGAAACCGATATGGAAGAACCTCATATCATCAAGGTTCAGAATGACGAATGGATCGTGCCTGGAAAATCCGATATCGATGAAGTCAATGAACTCATTCCCATGAACATTCCGGATTCCAAGGAATTCGACACGTTTTCCGGATATGTTCTGGATCAGACCGGTAGAATCCCCAAGGTGAACGAGGAAATTCCCATCGGCGATTTTCTGGTGATCGTTCAGGAAATGGATGGCAACCGCGTGAAGCAATACCGGATCAAACTCCTTTCTCCTCCCGCTTCTCCAAGCTGACGTAACGACGGTATGACAGGGCATCTTGTCAAAATCGCCGTAGCGCTTCCAGTTGCCGGAACGTTTACATACCGGATTCCGGATCACCTGTCTTTTTTGGCTGCGCCGGGGATGCGCGTGCTGGTGCCTTTCGGCCAGCGCCGGGTTACCGGATATCTTCTCGGCGAAAGTGCGGAAATGGCGGGGGATGCCGTGAAGTTCATCCTGGATATCCTGGATGAATCGCCGCTGTTTCCGGCTGCCATGATCCCGTTTTTTGAATGGATTGCCGATTATTATTTTTACCCCCTGGGCCAGGTGATCCAGTCCGCCCTGCCCGGCGGATTGACCCGAAAGGATGTCACCCGCTATGCCGTAACCCCGGCCGGTACAAGCCATCTAACCGATGTTTCTCTGCCGGCCCTGCAACGGGATGTGTTGGCACTTCTTACAGATAAGCCGCGAAGCGGCAAGGACATTTCCGGAGCTGCCGGAACCCGCGTGCCGCCATCGCTCTTGCTGTCCATGGAAAAAACCGGATGGATCGAAAAAGTCCGGCAGATCAAAACCGAAACCACCCGGCACTTACAGGAACTCTATGTGACACCTGCTGATGAAATCGGCACGGTGTCTCTTTCCCGGTCACAGAAACGCATTCTGGAGACTGTTCGGTCTTATGGCGGTATGCCGGTCCGGGAACTGAACCGCCGCATCCCGTCTGCATCCCGAAAACTTCCCGCCATGAAAGAGGCCGGTTGGATTCATGTCCGCACCCGGACCCTGTATCGGGACCCTTTTGGGGAGACGGTTCGACCGGATCAGCCGCCGGAGTTGACATCAGAGCAGCAGGACGTGGTTATCGCGGTGGAAGAGGCCATGGGAAAGGGGTACAAGCCTTTTTTGCTGAAAGGGGTCACGGCCAGCGGCAAAACAGAGGTGTATCTGCAGCTTGCGGACCGGATGATTCAGAAAAACCGCTCGGTTCTGGTGCTGGTTCCCGAAATTGCCTTGATTTCCCAGATCGAGCGCTGTTTTCGGGCCCGGTTCGGAGAATGTGTGGCGATTCTTCACAGCGGGCTTTCCGCCGGCGAACGACTCGATCAGTGGGATCGCATCCTGCGGCGTCTGACGCCCATCGTCATCGGCACCCGTTCGGCGATTTTTGCACCCGTTCAGGGCTTGGGGCTCATCGTGGTGGATGAGGAGCATGATACCTCATACAAACAGGACAGCGGTCTTCACTACCATGCGCGGGACCTGGCGCTGGTCCGGGCAAAAATGGACGGTGCTGTGGCCCTTCTGGGGTCTGCAACGCCTTCCATCCAGTCCTACCATCATGTGCTGACCCAAAAATTTTACGGATTGACCCTGCTGCGGCGCATCGAAGATCGCCCGCTTCCCGAAACCGTTGTCGTGGATCTGCGCGGGCTTCGGGACCAGCGGGGTATCTG
Source organism: uncultured Desulfobacteraceae bacterium (assembly GCA_903953895.1). Taxonomy (GTDB): domain Bacteria; phylum Desulfobacterota; class Desulfobacteria; order Desulfobacterales; family Desulfatirhabdiaceae; genus RAAP-1. The sequence continues at coordinate 61,331 of CAJBLH010000070.1, forward strand.
GAAGCTCATCACGCCGCAACTGCATGAAGCGATGAAAGCAACACTGGCCAGAGGCGAGCAGGTGCTGCTGTTTCTCAATCGCCGGGGATTTGCCAGTTTTCCGGTATGTGCTGCCTGCGGCGAGGTGATCCGGTGTAAAAACTGCTCCATATCCCTGACCCTGCACCAGAAAGATCAGGCATACCGATGTCATTACTGCGGGTTTTCCAGACCGTCGGTAACGTGCTGTGGAGCTTGCGGCTCTTCCCGGATCAAGCTTCTGGGAATGGGAACCGAAAAAATCGAAGCCGCCATCACATCGCTGTTTCCGGAGGCGGCAGTGGCCCGGATGGATCGTGATACAGTGGGTCCCAAAGGGGCGCTTCTGAAAATGCTCAAGGACCTGAGAAACCGGACAACGGATATTTTGATCGGAACGCAGATGGTGGCAAAAGGCCATGATTTTCCTTACATCACCCTGGTGGGAATCATCTGCGCTGATTTGTCCTTCAATTTTCCGGATTTCAGGTCAAGCGAGCGCATGTTTCAGTTGCTGCTTCAGGTTTCCGGACGCGCCGGCAGAGGGGAGTCTCCCGGACAGGTCATTCTCCAGACCTACAATCCGGAACATTTTGTCATTGCCGCCGCCACCCGGCAGGACTATGCCTCTTTTTACGAAAAAGAGATCCAGTTTCGTGAAAAACTGAAATATCCCCCGTTTTCCCGGCTGATCCAGATCAAAATCTCCGGAAAAGATGCGGAGAAAACCCGCATTCATGCGCTGAAACTCGGCGAACTCTGCCGCGGCCTGAAAAACGCTGATCCGTCCTTTCACCCTGTTGAAACACTCGGGCCCATCGAATCCTATCTTCCCAGAATCGCCCGCTATTACCGCTGGCAGATCCTTCTGAAAAGCCCCCGGACCGCACCCCTTCGCCGGATGGCCCGTGAATTGATCACCACTTACCGAAAAGAGATATACCACCCGCAGGTATCGGTGGTCTTTGATGTTGATCCGGTATCCATGCTGTGATAGTTGTATACAGACTTTTCAAATTCCGGAACACATAAAAAAGCAGGTGAAATAATGGAGGGTTTGAACATGACCGATTTTATGACGATTCTCAAGGAAAGAAGAAGCGTTCGGAAATATGAGGAAAAAGAGGTACCGCAGGAGGTTCTCGACCAGATTCTGGAAGCCGTGCGGTGGTCTCCTTCCTGGGCCAACACCCAGTGCTGGGAAGTGGTGGTCGTTACAGATCCGGCGGTCAAGGTAAGGCTTCAGGAAACCCTGTCGGCCAAAAACCCCGCCACCAAGGCAGTGGTAAACGCACCGGTTCTGTTGGCCCTTTGCGGCAAAAAGAACAGTTCAGGCTATTACGGCGGACAGGTCACCACAAAATTCGGCGACTGGTTCCTGTTCGACCTGGGGATCGCCACCCAGAGTATCTGTCTGGCCGCGCACCATTTCGGGCTGGGTACCGTGATCGTTGGTCTTTTCGATCATGATCGCGCCAAAACGGTTCTGAATGTTCCCGCCGAATATGAATTGGTGGCTCTGATTCCGCTCGGATATCCGGCTAAAATTTCATCTCCACCGGCACGAAGGGAAATTCAGGAGTTTACCCACCTGAATATGTTTTGATGAAAGGTGCCGGCAGATCGGCGATAAGATCGGCCAAGGAGATAGGATTGTCGATATGAAAAGCCCCTCTGACCCCACTGTTTCAAATTCCAGCGGGAAACGCGAAGTCCGGATGCGGATTACGGCAATCTCCCTGTCCTTGGTGGTGGGCGCTCTGCTCATGGCCGCCAAATTCTACATTTACCACATCACATTATCCACAGCCATCCTCTCCGATGCGCTGGAGTCCATCATCAACGTGGTGGCCAGCGCATTTGCCCTGGGAAGCATTCTGCTGGCGGCCGTTCCTCCAGACGATAACCATCCCTACGGCCATGGCAAAATCGAGTATTTTTCGGCGGGGTTCGAAGGTGCGCTCATCATTCTGGCGGCAATCGGGATATTTAAAACCGGCTGGCCCCGGATTTTTGAACCCGCGCCCCTGCCCAATCTTCAGCAAGGTCTCTGGCTGCTGCTGGGGGCAAGTCTGGTCAACCTGATTCTGGGCATGGGGCTGATTCGAGCGGGCCGGAAAACCCGGTCTCTGACGCTTGTTGCAGACGGCAGGCACATTCTGACCGATGTCTATACGTCCGCCGGGGTCATCCTGGGGCTGTTTCTGGTCAACCTGACCGGGTGGTTCTGGATGGACGGGGCTGTTGCCTGTCTGGTGGGGGCCAATATTCTCTATACCGGAGGGCTGCTACTGCACCAGTCTTTTGCTGGCCTGATGGATGCCTCGGACCCGAAACTCCTTCAGGAAATCTGCAATCTTCTGGATAACAACCGGAAAGAGGCCTGGATCGATATTCATCAACTGCGCGCCTGGACGTCGGGCAATCTTGTTCACATCGATTTTCATCTGATTCTGCCCCGCAGCTTTTCTCTGGAAGATGCCCACATAGAGGCCAAGGCGCTTGAAAGCATTCTGCTCTGTCATTTTAAGGAGAATGCCGGGGTACTGATCCACCTGGATCCCTGCATCGAACCGAACTGTCCGATATGCGCCAGATATCTGTGTGGGGAGCGGGTTCTGCCACTGGCGGAAAAGACGGTCTGGACCGTTGAAAACACGACGAAAAAAGGCAGGGGAGATGAGCGGTTGGCTGTGCACCCGCCGGTGAACAATTCCTGAAATTCGGACCTGAAAGCAAAACCGGGATCGATCCATGACACAGACGCCATCACTTATCGCTGCTTCCTTCCGGACCTGACGAGGTTCACGAGTGTCTGTTGCATGGCGGCCGGCCAGCCAAAAGGCCGTGGATTCCCGGATGTTATCCATCAGCGGGAGTTCAGCCCCGCATGAAACGGAGCCTAGCACAACCTTTCGAAGTATACCCCAAATCCAGCCATTAGCAAGAAAAAAATAGGTGTTGTCCGTATTGTCAATTTGGCTGTATATTGCAGCGTTAACTTTAAAGTGATGAGGGTCGAAACTTTGATGTGAAGCCTTCAAGCTTTCCTCAGAATGCATTCCGAAACGGTGTCCACGCCGTTTGATATGAAGGAGAAAAATGGATTTACAGGCATATTGCCCACATAAGGTCATGGGGGCCGCGGCAGCGATTTCCCATATACGCAAAGGCAGCAGAGTGTTTATCGGCACCGGGTGTGGAGAGCCCCAGCACCTGATCCGGGCCATGGTCATGGATCTTTCCCTGCAAGACATTATGGTCTACCAGATGCTTTCCTATACACTGGCCGAATTTATCAATGATCCGGGGTTTACCAGCCGGTTTTCGCTCAAGCTTTTTTTTATCAGCAGGACCATGCGAAAAGCGGCCTTTGAAGGCAAAATCGATTATATTCCCGCTTATCTGTCCCAGATTCCCAGGCTTTTCGCCAGCCACCGCATCGGTCTGGATGTAGCGCTGATTCAGGTGAGTCCTCCGGATCAGTTCGGGTATTGCAGTCTCGGGGTTTCGGTGGACATCACCCGCTCCGGCATGGAAAACGCATCCATGGTCATTGCCCAGGTCAATCCCCTGATGCCCAGAACCTGGGGAGACAGCTTTGTGCATGTGGATGATATCGATTTTCTGGTCATCCATGAGGAACCTATTGTTTCCACCCCGTCGCGACGCCCAGACACGGAAGTGATCCAACGCATCGCACATTATATTTCTCAGCTTGTCGACGACGGGGCAACGCTTCAGGTCGGGTTCGGCAATCTTCCCGATGCGATTCTGCCGTATCTGGACACAAAAAACGATCTGGGAATTCATACGCAGCTCATTACAGACGGTATGCTGCCCTTGTTCGAGAAAAAAGTCATCACGAACAAGAAAAAAACGCTTTTGCCCGGAAGGGTCGTGGCATCCCTGTGCATGGGCACAGAGGCCATTTACCGATATGTAGACAACAATCCTTTTTTTTATTTCCGGTCATCGGAATTTGTGAATGATCCCACGGTCATTGCCCGAAACGACAATCTGATTTCCATCAGCTCTGCTCTGGAGGTGGATCTGACCGGCCAGGTCTGTACGGATTCCATGGGGTATCTGTTTTACAGTGGCATCGGCGATCAGGTCGATTTTCTGCGGGGCAGCGCCATGTCGAAAGGCGGTTTTTCCATTGTCGCCCTGCCGTCCACCGCCCAGAACGGAAAAGTCTCCCGGATTGTTTCCCATCTCAGCGAAGGCGCAGGCGTTGCCACCACACGCGGGGACGTCAATTTCATCGTTACCGAATACGGCATTGCCGAACTGAAAGGAAAGGGCATTTACCAGCGGGTCATGGAGCTGGCCCAGGTGGCCCACCCCAAATTCCGTGAAGAACTGATCGACATCGCCAAGTCGCGGCATTATATTTTCGCCGATCAACTGCCCCCGTCACAGGACGATCTGCTGTTTCTGGAGGGCTATAAATCCACTCTGACGCTCAGAAACGGCAAAACCGTCGAATTCCGGCCCCTGCTGCCTTCCGATGAATTTTCTTACCGCAATTTTTTCTATTCGCTTCAGGAAGAAACCATCTACCGTCGATTTTTTTACAAAATGAAGGTTTTTTCCCATGAAGTGGTTCAAAAACAGTGGGCCAGCGTGGATTATCACAAGAATATGTCGCTCATCGGGCTTTCTCAGAAAGGCGGCAGCCGTGAAATCATGGCCATCGGCTCGTATGCCGAAGAAGAAGCGGGCCGCGCGGAGGTGGCGTTTGTGGTCCGGGAAGATTACCAGGGAAAAGGTATATCCACTTATCTGTTGAAGGAACTTGAAAAAATCGCCAAGGGAAATGATTACAAAGGATTTTCGGCAACGGTGCTTCGCGAGAATTCTTCTATGCTCCACGTCTTTAAAAAACGCTATCCCCATGCGATCGTCAGTATGAGCGGGGGAGATCTGACCATTCAGATGGATTTCACCGACGCAGCCGAACCACAGAAAAAAGAGAACGTCTGTGCCTGCTGAGATGCAGACAGGGGATCCGGAGTGGAACCGGCTGATCGTCAATGGCTCCGAAATCCTGGGGGTTCATGTTTCAGAATTTCAGGTGGCGAAGTTTGGCGTCCACATCCGGGAACTCCTGCTGTGGAACCGGAAAACCAATGTGACCGCCATTACCGAGCCGATGGAGGCGGCCATCAAACATGTGGTGGATTCTCTATCCATAAGCAGGTGGATTCCCCCGGAAGCTTCCATGCTGGATGTCGGCTCCGGCGGCGGTTTTCCGGGGATTCCCCTCAAGATTCTGATGCCTTCCCTGTCGGTCACGCTGATCGATGCGTCCCGCAAAAAAAACAGTTTTCAGCGCCATGTCATCCGCACGTTGGGGCTGGTTGATATCGACGCCCGGCAAATCCGGATCGAGGAGATTTCCAAAGAGCCGAACTGTCTGCATACCTTTTCGGTCATCGTCTGCCGAGCCTTTACGGATCTGGCGCGTTTTATCGAGGCAGCGCTCCCGCTGCTGGCGCCGTCCGGCAGGCTGCTGGCCATGAAAGGCAGGATCGACGACAAAGAGCTGGATGCGGCAGCGGACATGGTTTCCCGGCAGAAGGGCGACTTTCGCAGCCGGATTCTTTTCTATACGCTTCCCGTTATCCATGCCGAGCGCTGTGTCTATATGCTGGAGTCTGTATCGCCCGTACCGACCGGGGGGCCATGTTCTCTTCCCGCCTGAGCTGGAACCCGGCCAGCAATCGCATCACCTGCCTGATCGACGATCTGAATCGCTCCGGCGTCACATTGGTGGATCTTACCGGAACAAATCCGACCGCAGCCGGTTTTGATATGGATGCGGCGGCGGTTTGCAACGCCATCTCTCATCCGTCCATTCTGGAATATCACCCGGACCCCAGGGGACTGATTTCCGCCCGTCAGGCAGTCGTGGATTATTACCACTGTCATGACAGAAATGTAGATCCAGAAACGGTTTTTTTAACAGCCAGCACCAGCGAATCCTACGCCTGTCTCTTGAAGCTGCTCTGCGATCCCGGAGATACGGTTCTGGTACCCCGGCCCAGCTATCCGCTTTTCGATTTTCTGGCCGGACTCGAGGCCGTCCATCTGGAGCCCTACCGGATAAACTGCCTGCCGGATACCGGCTGGCGGATCGATCTGGCCCACATCCGATCGCTGGCCACATCCCGAACCCGGGCCGTCATTCTGGTGAACCCCAACAACCCCACGGGATCCTATGTTCGGCCCGATGAATGGAACGATCTTTGCCGGTGGTGCCGGGATCATGATCTGGCCCTGATCGTGGATGAGGTGTTTCTGGACTATGTCTCGGCGCACCATCCCGCAGCCAGGGAGTCTACTGCCGGAAATTCGGCGGCGCTGACCTTTACACTGTCCGGAATTTCCAAGGTGCTGGGCCTGCCCCAGCTCAAGCTCGGATGGATACAGGTGAGCGGGCCACCGTCTCTTTGCCGGCCTGCCTGCCGCCATCTGGAATTGATTTCCGACACCTATCTGTCAGCATCCACCCCGGTTCAGACAGCATTGCCGATCTTGATGGCGCAGCGGGATTTTTTTCAGCATCAGGTACAGGACAGGATCCACACCAACGAGATATTTCTGAAGACCGCCTGTGATCGGCTGACGTCTGGCCGGATGCTTTCGCGAGAAGGCGGATGGGCTGCCATCCTGGCCATGCAGAACGGAATTTCAGATGAAGACATGGTCTGCCGGCTCCTCGAATCCGACCATGTTCTGGTGCATCCCGGATATTTCTATGATTTCGATGCAGACGACTGCCTGGTCGCCAGCCTCCTGAGCCGACCGGATGATTTTGCAACCGGCATCGACCGTCTAATTGCCCGTTTTCGCTAAAGGGTGCAGTGGAGTGGGCAGATGACAGGATGCAGGATTTAGGCGGGTTTTTTTATCCTGCCTCCTGCTCCCCGCTCCCCGCCCCCTGTTTTTCCAGATTCACCGAAACCACCTTGGACACCCCTTTTTTTTCCATGGTGATTCCCAGCAGCGTATCTGCAAACGACATGCTGTGCTTGTTGTGAGTGATCATCACGATCTGGGAGTTCTGGCCGATCAACTTCAGGAGATGATTAAACCGGAACACATTCGATTCATCAAGAGGCGCATCGATTTCATCCATCAGGCAGAAGGCTGCGGGTTTGATCAAAAAAATGGAAAAAATAAAGGCGATCGCGGACAGGGCTTTTTCACCGCCGGAAAGCAGGCTGATCCGCGTCAGTTTTTTTCCGGGCGGCTGGATCAGAAACTCAACACCGGTCTCCAGCGGTTTGCCCGGATCCGTCAGCACCAACTGCGCGCTGCCACCTTCAAAAAGCCGGGGAAAGATGTCCTGAATTTTTTCATTGATCGCCAGAAATGTTTCCATGAACCGTTCCTGGGTGACCCGGTTGATTTTTTGAATCAATTTGTGAAGGTCATCCATGGCCTTGTTCAGGTCTTCGCGCTGGGCTTCCAGGAAATCAAACCGGGTTTTCAGGCCTTCATATTCGGAGATGGCTTCCAGATTGACATCCCCGATTCCGGCAATCCGGGCGCGAAGCCGGCTCAGTTCATTTTCCATGTCCGGCACAGATGGATGTTCCTCAGATTCGGCAGCATCTGCCGCTTCCCGGCGGATTTCAGGAAACGGCCGGTGGTAGGTTTCGGTCAGTCGGGTCTGAATGCTTTCCTGCTTAAGGCTCATGCGGGATATGTCGAGTTCCAGCAGGCGGATATGTTCGAGCGTTTTTTCCCGCTCCTGGTGAATGCTGTCGAGCCTGGCGCTGCTGTCGGCCATCTCCTGGTCCAAGGCGTCATACTCAGCCTGATGGCGTTGGAGCTCTTCGTCGAGTATGTGAATCTGTGCAGATGCCTGCTGGAGACGATCTTCGTCCGTCTCGATTCGGAGCGCGCCGTCAGAGAGTTTTTTGCCGTTTTTTTCGATTTTCTGCAAAGTTTCCGTGTTCCGCTGCAGAGCGTCTTCACGGAAATTCATCAGCCGATCGAGCGTGCTGCGGGCATTTTCCAGCTCGGCGTTCAGGGCGGTTTGTTGAAGCCGGCATTCCATCCACCGCTGGTTGGCGGCTTCCGTTTCCCGGGAAAGAGACTGGATGGCCTCTGCCGTATCGGTTATCTCGGCCTGCACGGCCGATATTTCCTGCCGGATCTCCAGCAGGATGGTTTCGTTTCGGGCGACATCCGCTTCCATGTCTGTATCTTCGCCGCCGATCTGCTCCTGCTCGAGTTGGGCTGTCTCCAGTCGCCGTCTAACCTGTTTGAGCATTTCCACGGCTTTGTAGGCCAGTTTTTCAGCCTCGGCTTCTTCTTGAGCCGCGGTTTGCTTTTGAGCGGTGCATTCCTGAAGCATGCCCTCCTGCCGCCGGACATCGGCTTCCATGGCGGACTGGGTGTTGTGCGCCGCATCGAGCGCCTGCGTGATCCGGCTGATTTCCATCTCCAGGGCGGATAGTTCGTTTTTTTTTGCCAGAATTCCCGATGCAGCATCGCTGCTGCCGCCGATCACGATTCTTATGGGCGAAACCACGTGACCTTCACGGGTAACGGCCAGTTGGCCGGATGGGGCATCGCCCTGAATCCGTACGGCGTCCTCCAGGCTTTCCGCCAGAACCACATGACCGATCAGCGCCTCTGCAACAGCGCCGTATTCGGGCCGGACATGCACATGCCGGATCAGCCGGTCTGCCGGCGACTCGATGTCTGTCTGCGGTGTGACGACGGCATCCATGGGGATGAATCCGCATCGGCCAGCCTGTCTGTCTTCCAGAAAAGAAATGGCCCGGAGTCCGGACGGAACATCGGATGCCAGAAGATACTGAAGGGATTCACCCATCGCCGCCTCCAGGGCCGCCTCGTAGGCGGGCTCCGGATTCAGGATGTCGGCGACCGGGCCGATGATGCCGCTCAGTTCCGGCGAATCGGCGCCGGATGTCCGGTTGACCTCTTTCATGACGGCCCGAACCCCGCCGTGATACCACTCGAAATTATCCGCCATTTTTTTGAGCGCCCCGTATCGGGAAGCAGTGCGGGTTTTCTCCATATCCAGGCTCCGGGTCGTTTTCATCTGAAGACTCAGTTCATGGCGGGATGCATCCAGCCGCTGTTTCTGCGCGTCCACACACGCTGTGAGCCGAATAACTTCATCTTTGTGGAACTGGAGAGCGTTTCTTGCCGTACATTCCGCTTTTTCAGATTCGGTCAAAGCTTTTCTGGCAGTGAGTTCTTCTTCGTCAGCGCGTTTCAGTCGTCGTTTCAAAGTTTCCCGGCTCGAGCAGGCGTGTTGAAAGGCGTGCTGATGTCTGGCTTCCCGGCCCGTCAAGTCCACCAGACGGGCATGGGCGGCGTCACGGGCTTTTTTCATGACCGTCAATTGGGACTGCGTGCTTTGAGAGGCGATTTTTTCGGCATCCAGGGTCGCAGAAAAGGTGTCAAAATCTATTTGCGCACGATCGGCCTGCTGCTCCAGATCGGAAATTTCCTGTGTGATCGAGGCGGTTTTTTCCGCCAGCTTGCAGCGGGAGGTTTCCATGTTTTCATTTTCCGCGGTCAGTCGCAGCATATCCTGTTTCACATGAGCAAGATCATTTTCGAGCTTGTCGATCTGCCGCCGGCATTCGAATTTGCGGGTCCGGCAGCCGGAAAGGGTTTCATGAAGTTGCGTATGACGGATTTTGATTGCCGCAATGTCGGCTTCCAACTGGTTGAATCGGGACTGGCAGGAGGCATTTAGGTCGCTGGCTTCGGTCAGAAGTGACTGGTGACGCTGAATGTCGGTTGAAAGACTGTCGTGAGAGTGAAGTCCCAGTCGGATATCCAGGCGCCTGACTTTTTTCTGAGTTTTACGATAGCGCTCGGCTTTTTGGACCTGTCGCTCCAGAGTTTTCATCTGGCGGCTGACTTCAGACAGAATGTCCATGAGCCGCAACATGTCCTGCTGGGTGGATTCCAGCTTTCGCAGGGCTTCCGCCTTGCTGGCTTTATACCGGGTGGTGCCGGCCGCCTCTTCAATAAACCCTCTTCTTTCTTCCGGGCTGGCCTCGGTGATGGCGCCGATATTTCCCTGCTGGATGAGAGCATAGGATTTGGCGCCCATGCCGCTTCCCATGAAAACATTGTGAATGTCCTTTAGACGACAAGGCTGCTTGTTGATCAGGTACGCAGTGTCTCCGGAGCGGTAAATCCGCCGGGTCAGCATGATTTCCGAGAAATCCCGCAGCGATTCCGGCGCCGAACCGTTGTCGTTGATAAGTGTCAGAGATACTTCGGCCATGTTCATCATCGGGATACCGGAAGTTCCGGCAAAGATGACATCTTCCATGGATTTGCCGCGAAGCTGCCGAACACTCTGCTCTCCCATGACCCACCGCAGCGCATCCATGACATTGCTCTTGCCGCACCCGTTCGGTCCGACAACCGCCGATATGCCCGGCGGAAAATGCAGGCTGGTTTTTTCGTGAAAGGATTTGAATCCTGTCAGTTCCAATTTTTTGAGCTTCATGTCTTTCCGTTGTTCATAACCATCTTGAAACGATAATAATTGAAATATATTCACCGCAAAGGCGCAAAGATCGCAAAGAGAATTCGGTGAAAACCATCTGAGTCATTGCGTCCTTTGGCCTTTGCAGTGAAACAGAGTAGGGTGGTTGGAGCATGATTTCCAACAAGGTCAGTTTATCAATAACCTTTTGAAATGTAAAGTATAAACGCTATAGAAAGGGGATGCGCCGGTGTTCTTCCACAACATATGGTAGCATGTTTTCCGTAAATTCCGGATAAAATGAGTCGCCCGAGCCGGCGTTGGCGGTTTGATCTTGACATCCTGGCTTGCTGGCAGTTATTGTCTCAGCGGCAGTTATGGCATTCCGGCCAGTCCCGAACGTGAAAAAAATCCTGGAAGCACGCATTTTCTGCCCGCAGAAGGCAGGGCGTCCGTGCGCCAGCCCAAAACAGACCGATGAGGAGGACCCGCATGTCAGCACCCGATGGAATTGTAGCCCTACTCGGCAAACCGGAAGTTCAGAAAATGACCAGCAAGATCAATTCGGAGCTTGTCAGTCACAGAAAAATGGCGCCCGCCCTGTGCGCGGTGTTTGCTTCTCCCGTAACCCGGTTGCAGAAAAAAGAGGGTTTTGTATTTGAAATCGACAATGAGGCGAGAAAGCAGCTTCCCAATATAATCCACAACAAGGTTCATGCGGTTGAAAGCGCAGATCCTGCGGACGAAGCGCTTTCCGGCGATTACCGGAAAGAACGGCGGATCGGCATCGTCTTTTCCGGCGGGCCTGCGCCTGGCGGCCATAACGTGATTGCCGGGATCTTCGATGCCGCCAAAAAAGCCAATCCCAATACCCGGCTGTGGGGATTTTTGATGGGCCCGGACGGGGTCATTGAAAACAGGGCCGTGGAGCTGACCGAGGAGCGGATACGGCAGTACCTGAATCTGGGAGGGTTCGGCATGATCAAGACCGGCCGCACCAAGATCGACACGCCCAAAAAAATGTCTCTTTCCCGGGAAACCTGCAAGGGCCTGGGCCTGACTGCCTTGATCATCGTTGGCGGAGACGACTCCAATACCAATGCGGCGTTTATGGCTCAGGAATTCTACAGTGACGGCATTCAGGTCATCGGCGTTCCCAAGACCATCGATGGCGATGTTCAGGTGCGGGACGCTACCGGCAAAGTCCTCTGCGCCATATCTTTCGGATTTCATTCGGCAGCCAGGGCTTTTGCCCAGGAAGTCAGCAATTTATGCACGGATTGCAGTTCGGATATGAAATACTGGCACATCTGCAAGGTTATGGGCCGAACGGCCAGTCACCTGGCCCTGGAAGTGGCTCTTCAAACCCATGCCAACATCACCCTGATCGGAGAGGATGTGGCGGATTATGTCGATCATAAACGAATCGAAGCCGCCGAAAAGGCCGGTACCGTCGATTATACGGCATACGGCATCACCCTTCGCCACCTGTCCCGGGTGGTCTGCGATGCCATCGTCCGCCGGGCCGCGGTGGGCAAGAATTGCGGGGTAATGGTCATTCCGGAGGGCGTTCTGGAATTCATCAATGAAATTCAAGTATTTATCATCAAACTGAACACCATTATCGGCGAATACAACCGCACCCACGATACGGATTTTCATTCGGACTTTCCTGTTCTCGAGGATAAAAGAGAATACTTGCGGCGACTGGCCAAGGCCCACCGGGAGAACGGCCATTTTTCGGCATGGAACACGCGCGATGACGATCTGTTCAACGATATTCCGGATTTTTTCCAGGAAGGGCTGCTGCTGGAACGGGACAGTCATGGCAATTTCCAGTTTTCGCTGGTTGAAACCGATAAAGTCGTGATGGGGCTGGTGAAGGATTATCTCAATATTCTCAAGGAAAAAGGCATCTATAAGATGGGGATCGAGCGTGAGTATTATCGCAGAACGCTCAATGGCGCAGGCATGGACCCCGATGTTTTCGGCCCGGTTATCTTCAAGAATTATGACGATTCCCTGTATCTTCTGATCAAAGAGAGCATCATGTCCCACAAGACCCTGAAGCAGGCCCTGATCAAAGCCGGCCTGACGGAAGACGACCAGAAGATTCCAACGGCGATCGAAAAAATTTATAACAAATCCGTTCCCCAGTTCAAGACACAGACGCACTTTTATGGATATGACGGCAGGGGGAGCATCCCCACGGAATTCGACTGCGTGTATACCTATAACCTGGGCTGGACGGTTTTCAGTCTGATCGCCAACGGCGCCACTGGGCAGATGGCAGCCATCCGGAATCTGGAGAAAAAATTCACTGACTGGGAGCCGGTTGGCCTTCCCATTGCGCCGCTGATGCATCTTGAGGAACGAAACGGCAGGCTGGCGCTGGTTCTGGAAAAAAGCCTGGTGGATGTTCGCTCACCGGCTTTTCTCGTGGCCAAGGCCCTTCGGGAGAAATGGCTTGCCGCCACTGCCGGAGACGATGATTACCGGATCCCCGAACCCGTGCATTTTACCGGAAATGTGGATGACGACCGGCCCATTACCCTGGTGCTGAACGATATCGGCAGCAAATGAACCATTCGGCAGTATATGCCGTTTCACCCACAATGGTCATTGACTGCAGTTGGTAATCACCGCAAAGAACGCAAAGAAAAAAATGCGATCAATCAGATTTGTTCTGGCGTTCTTTGCGGTAAAATAAACGATGAGAGTGTAACCCCATATGGACGAAGCATCTTCATTGAAAGGGCAGTTTCTGATTGCCATGCCGAACCTGGCGGATCCGAATTTTTTTCAGACTGTTGTCTGTATCTGCGAACATACGCCGCAGGGAGCTGTTGGCATTGTTGTCAACCGGCCTCATCTCTTTTTGATGGAAAAGGATGTTTTCGAAGAACTCCGGATTGAAACCCTACCGGCCAGGACGCCCCGCCCCATTCATTCCGGAGGTCCGGTGCTGACCGGCGAAATTTTTGTCCTGCATGGCCGGCCGTTCGGATGGAAGGGATGTGTGAGTATCACAGCGACCCTGGCCATGAGCAATACGATAGATATTCTTATGGAGATTGCACGGAACAGCGGGCCGCTATCATACCTGCTGTCTCTGGGATGCGCTGGCTGGGGGCCGGGTCAACTCGATGCGGAAATTCGGGAAAATGTCTGGCTGACCTGTGCCGTGTGGGAGGAAATTATTTTTGACATCAATGATGGGGATCGGTGGAGCGCTGCCTTGAAGAAAATGGGGATCGATCCGCTGCTGTTGTCTGCAGCGGCCGGCCATGCATAGGGTCGTCATGGCAGTAGCTGCTGCTCTTCTTTTTCTTCCGGGGATTCTTCGACGGCATCCTCCCGGCTTTTGGACTTGGGCTTTTTTTTCTTCAGACATACCCGGTCTTTTCTGACAAAAGCACAGAGCTTGGGATTGTAATATTCTTTGCAGTTCAAGGGATTGTACAGCGGACATTCAGGATTTTTTTCAGACATCAAATTTTTCCCCCCTCAATATCTTATTCTGTTTAGAATACCATAAACGCATGGATTTTACAAGATTTTATGTCTGATTCTCTTCTTTTCCGTGAATTTCCACAAAACAGAATCCGGTTTTCAAATCGTTTTGACAATGAATCGAATAACATGTTACACATATTCCCATTTAAACAGGATTAATGCCACTCGGATAACACCCATCGATGCGCTCATTTCATAAGCTTCAAGAAGATCTGCTGCAGGCTGCCGGAAACATGGCGGAACTGCTCGCCACGGCCCGGAGCATTCCAGGACTTTCCGGAACCATTCAAAACGACTGGGAAAAAACATGCCATCACATTTCATGCGCGTCCGGGGACCGGGTGCGTGTGGCTGTGGTCGGATCCATCAAGTCCGGCAAAAGCACGTTCATCAATGCGTTTCTGAAAGGAGATTATCTCAAACGGGGGGCAGGTGTCGTCACTTCCATTGTCACGCGGGTACAAAAAGGCCCGGGGCTGAAGGCGACACTGGTTTTTAAATCCTGGGAAGAGATTCATTCGGACCTGGAGCATGCCATGGTGCTGCTGCCGCCCATGCAGATCGTCTCCGATACCGCATCCTTTGATTTCCGGAAGGCCGAATGCCGCTCGGCCCTTCAGGCGGCTCTGGCCGCGCTGGGCCCGGATCGGCTGATCAGCAGCGGCGCGCGAAACGAAAACAGCGTGCTGATGGCCTCGTATCTGAACGGCTATGACAGGGTTCAGCACATCGTTTCAACCGAAACCGTGATCCAGCATTATGAAAATGAAGCATTTGCACGGCACCGCGATTTTGTCGGCGACGATTCTCTGGCGGTGTATTTAAAGGATATCCAGATTGAAATCAACGCCGATGTGCTGGACGGCAATCTGGAGGTGGCCGACTGTCAGGGCAGCGACTCTCCCAATCCCCTGCATCTGGCCATGATCCAGGATTATCTGCTTCTGACCCATCTGATTATCTATGTGATCAGCAGCCGAACCGGACTGCGGCGAGCAGACATCCGGTTCCTGTCCATGATTCAGAAAATGGGTCTGGCCGAGCAAATTCTCTTTGTTGTAAACTGCGATTTCAGCGAACATGAGTCGCTGGAGAGCCTGCTGCCGCTGGTCGAGCGCATTCGGGAAGAAATATCGCTGATCAAACCCTCTCCCTGCATCTATACACTGTCTTCCCTGTATAATCTTTTTGTGCATACGGAATCCGGCCTAAGCGAAAAAGACAGCATGCGGCTTCTCCAGTGGCGGAAAGAACAGGCGTTTGCAGCATTTTCAGACAGCCAGACCCGGCGGTTCCTCGATGACTTCGAGGCGATGCTGCTTCATGAACGCTTCGGGCTGCTGCTGCGCAACCCGGTGGAGCGTCTGCGGGTGATATCTGCCGGCATGGATTACTGGATCGACATCAATGTGGATATGTTGAGCCGGGATGCGGTCGGCGCATCCGAAATGCTGGAGAGAATCAAGCGCCATGAAGCCAGAATCCTTCAACTGAAAATCATGGTGAAAAGCACGCTGGACGGGGCGCTTCAGAAAATCAGGCAGGAGCTGAAAACGGATGTGAACCGGTTTTTTGACAGGCATGACGGAGAAGTTCTTTCCAGCATGCTGCATTTCATCCGCCGGTACGCGGGGGTACTGGATCCGTTTCAGGAAAAAACCCCGAAAATCGGCTTTACCCAGGCCCTTTTTCTGGTGTTTCAGGAATTCAAGCACAGCCTGGATATTTTTGTAACCGAATCCATCATGCCGGAGATGGTTCGTTTCGTCAGAGAAGAGGAAGCCAAGATCTCAGCCTATCTGCAGACCATCGCCGCCCCCTACGATGGCTTGCTCCAGGATGCCCTGTCCGACTACAATAAATCCATGAGCAGTATCGGGGTGATGCCGATCCAAAACCCCATGGACCCTTTACGCATCCCGGAACTGGACGCCGTTAAATCCCAAACCGGTCTCCGGTTGCCATCCGTTGGCATCACGCTGCAATATTCCGCCCGAATCAAAACCGAAGCGGTTGCCAAGCTCGGGTGCTATACGGTGATATCGCTGATAAAGCGGATGCTGAAGAAGCCGATGCAGACCCGACAGGCCGATGAGATACTTGCGCTTAAAGACGGGGTGGATCGTATGAAACGGGAAACCGAACGCTCCATCATCTCGCATTTTATGGATTATCGGGAGAATCTGAAGTTCCAGTACATTGACAAACTGGCGGGTGCGGCCTTTCAGTCGCTGCTGGAATGCCTGCTGGACCGCTTCGATGCCTATTCCATGGATATGACCCGGATCTCACAGCGGGCCGATGGGCAGCAAAGCGACAAGGAGCGGGTTGCCCAGGCACTGAACAAGATGCGGCGGACGTCCCGTGAAATCGCCGAACAGATCAAAAGCATCCGGGAAGAGATGGAGAGGGGCTAGGCTTCCGGCTTTTTATCGTCTTCGATCTTGCTGGGTTCTTTTGAATCATGGGTGGCGTCCTTGAAATTTCTGATGGCTTTTCCGATGCCGCCGCCGATTTCCGGAAGCTTGCCTGCGCCGAAAATGATCAGGATGATCACCAGGATGACGATAAGTTCCGAGATTCCCAAACCAAACATATATGTCTCCTATTCCTCAAGACGGTTTTGCTTTAATTCCTGTATGAGCTGAAAAAATTCGGGGGTTTTCAGATAGCGATCCATGGCCGCCTGGTAGTCGATCCACCTTCGCCAGCTTTCGAACCAGGCATCGTTATGCCAGTAACAGGTCGGGTCTCCTCCGCCTTTCAACCGATTGATGAAATCCCGGTACTCGTCCTGGCAACTGTCGCAGAACCGGTAGGGGCAGCCGACTGAATGATCGTGATCCATGCGTGTTTCAGGCGTCAGTTCGGTGTGAACCCCGCATTTTTCGCATTTCTGAGTGCAGCGGGTGCAATGAAAGACTTTTTGCACCGCCAGAATTTTTCGTTTCCGGATGAGTGCATCCCGTTTGTCCTGAGAGAGCTGGAGTTTGGCGTTCAGTGAGATGATTTCGGCCATAGCGGATTTGTCCTGGCGATAGCTAATGGGTTACAGTGAAAAAAGGTTTAACCACGAAATACACGAAAAAAAAAGTAATAATTTCGTGAAAGAAGTCTATTTCATCCATGGATGTGTAGCGAATTGTCTGGTTTTTATATCACCCGACCGCCGCACTGTCAATGAGAACCCGCCGCAGCCGCTGGCCCACATAAGTATTGATTTTGAATATGGGAATGCGTATACGTTAAAAAAATATCTTTGTTTCGGCCTGCTGGTGGAAACAGAGAAACTGCGCTGAAAACACCTGAAAAAGTAGCCTGATCGCCATTCACGGAGAATGCATATGTCCACGTTTTTCGAGCATAAACCAACCATTACCCCCGAATCCCCGAGCCACATCCGGGTCGATGTTCTAGATCCCATCGAATATGCCTACCAGAAGAAAAGGGATATCGACATCACCATTTCCCAGCCAGAATATACATCGCTCTGTCCCATGACCGGTCTGCCGGATGTCGGCTGCGTTACGATCCGCTATTGTCCGAACGAACGGATCATCGAGCTGAAATCACTGAAATATTATTTGTTGCAGTACCGCAATGTCGGCATTTTTTATGAACACATCGTCAACCGGATTCTGGAGGATCTGGTGCAGGTACTCGAACCCAAACGCATGGCGGTTACCGGGGATTTTACATCGCGAGGCGGTATCACCTCATCTGTTACCGCAGCTTACGAGAGGATGTCATGACTCGGTTCAGATTTCTTCCGGCCTGTGTCCTGATTGCGGCAGCATTGCTCTTGAGCGGATGCGGGACCTATTCGAATCTGAAAAAATCCACGGGAAACATGGTCCGGGATTTCAGAGCCCCGGACGATGATCTGAAGAAAACGGTTTTCAGAGCTGCGTTGAACAACCATGCGGCGGCTGCCCAGCAGGACATGGGTTCTGCCATCGACAGTCGCTATCTGGAGTCTCTGCCCCAATCCTGCCCGGCTGTTTTTCTAACGGGGCCGGACAGCTCACCGGCCTCCCAGGCCCTGAACCAGCTCTTTCAGAAATCCGTCGGCCCGACAGACAATCTGGCTCTGGTTCGGATCGGCAAGCAGTTGGGGCTGTCGGCTGTTGTGACCAGCCGCTTTTACGCCATTGCGGTGCGGCAGCAGGACGCAGGCGTTTTATGGTTTCGCAAAAAACTGCCCTTTGCCTGGATCAGCGCTTCCACTGAAGTTTACGATACGGAAACCGGCGCCAAATATCTGGATCAGACCTTTACCCGCGAACTGAAAATAGATGATGAAACCGCTGAAAGTGTCCGCAAAGGCAATGTCGCTTCGGTTCCGGTGATTGAAAAGGCGGTGGATGAAATCATTCAGGAAATGGCGGATGTTGTCTGCGACATTCTGGTTCGAAAGCCCTGGAAAGGCTTTGTGGCTAAGGTATCCGGAGACACCCTGACCCTTTCCTCCGGCAGCAGCTCGGGTCTTTCCGCCGGACGGGTGCTGAAGGTCTATGAACCCGGCGCCCGAATCCAGGGGGCTGAAGGGCAGACATATCTGCTTCCCGGGAAAAAGATCGGCGACATCCGAATCACGGCGGTTTCTTCAGACAGCGCCGATGCAGAGATCATTTCCGGCAGCGGCATACAGGTGGATCATGTTGTCAAAACAAAATAGACACTGGCCGGTTCAATCTATCCATGTATAATAACTATTTCGGATTTACAGACTCCCCTTTTGAAAACAATCTGGATCAGCGGTTCCTGTTTTTCAGCGCCAATCACAAGGAAGTATCAGCGGCACTTCTCTATTTCATCAAGATGAAAAAAGGGTTTGCCCTGGTCTGCGGCGATGTGGGAACGGGCAAGACCATGCTGATCAATTACCTGCTGAACAAGCTGCCCGCCGCCGTTCATCCGATCATGATCATGAATCCCGATGTCGGTTACATCGAGATTCTGCGTTATGTTGCGGGGATATTAAAGATTGACGCCAAAGGCAAGCGGGTACTCGATCTGGTTGATCATGTCAAAGCGGCGTTGGAGGAGGCCAGCCGTCAGGGGCAGCGTTTTGTTTTGATTATCGATGAGGCCCATCTGCTGTCCGACAGAAGCATCGAACAGATCCGGCTGCTATCCAATATCGAAACCCAGGAGTACAAGCTTTTTCAGATTCTGCTGCTGGGGCAGTATGAACTCAGCTATAAACTCAACCGTCCCGAGCTGCGGCAATTGCGTCAGCGGATCAATGTCAACCGCTTTCTGGCGCCCATGGATGCCACTGAAACCATCCGGTATATCGATCATCGGCTCAAAATGGCAGGCTCTGGTTTTGATGCCTGTTTCGAATCCAACTGCAAAAATCTCATTTATAAAATGACAAACGGTGTGCCGCGCAGCATCAACCAGCTCTGTGACAGCGCCCTTCTGGCCTGCATGGCCGAAAAACACAAAAAGGTAAACCGGAAAATTCTGAAAACCGCGGGTACGGTCCTGCGAAGTGATGTCATCTTCACCCCCAGAACGCATGCCCGCAGCTCCAGGCTTCCCTGGAGAACGATGACGCCATGGATCGCTTTTGGCGCGTTCGCCCTGATCCTGGCGCTGCTGTGGATGACCGGATATCGTGGCGGGCTGGGCGAAAAGGCTCAGCTTTTTCTGCACGGGATGTATCCCCCGATGCTGAAGTCTGCGCCCTCCGTTTTGGCGCCTGGGGTGCATCTGCCGGTTCTTGTGCCTGTCGCCCCTGTGGAAACGCCGACAACTGAAAGACAGGTTTCTAAGCCACAAATACTTGAAAACAAAACACCATCCACCGATTCCGGGTCAGTTTCTCCGGAAATGAGGCCCCCCTCTCAGCAAGTCGAAGTGAAGGCGTTACCATCTGAAGTTGCCGGCAATGTCGATAAGTCATCCCTGCCGGCTGGAAAAGACATTCAATCGGAGAAACAGACGTCTGCACAGAAAGAGCCGATCATCGTCGTGGTGAAAGACGGCGACACACTGATGGGGATTGCTTCCCGGTTTTTTCCGGATGACAAAGCCGAGGGGGTGAAAAAAATCCTTGCACTCAATCCCATGATCGACAACAGGAACCGGATTTATAAAGGTCAGGAACTGATCATTCCGAACACGGATCCCAAGAGAGAGGTTCCCAATTGAAGCTGTTGCGGCAGAAACAGAAACCGTTTTTTTCAACGCTTGAAGAGATGGAACTCGATACATCCTCTTCCCCGCTTGAGTTTTATCTGCAACCACCGTCGGAGCCTCTTCCAGAGCGCCCATCAAAGCGTGAGCCTGAACCAGTCATAGAGCCGGCTACTGAAACTGCCCCGGAGACAGTTCCTGAGTCCATACCGGAGCCTGATCTGAAATTTGTTTCCAAACCGGCCGCGGTAACGCCGACATGGCCATCTCCGTTGCCGCCATTACCCGCAACCACCGCCAGGCCGATTTCAGAGCCGCATCGGAAACCCGACACCGGAAATTTCGATGCAATTTTTGTAGATATCGCACCCGGAACGTTTATCATGGGAAGTCCGGAAGATGAGCCGGGTCGCCGGGACGATGAAACACACCATGAAGTCACGATAACCAGAGGATTCTGCATTCAGGCGACTCCGGTCACCCAGGGCCAGTGGAAATCCGTGATGGGGACCAACCCATCCAACTTTGTGAAAGAGGGGCTGGATTGCCCGGTTGAAGGGGTCAGTTGGAACGATTGTCAGGAATTCATCAGAAAACTCAATCAGAAAGGGGAATATGGGTATCGCCTGCCGACTGAGGCCGAATGGGAGTATGCCTGCAGGGCGAGAACAAATACCGCTTTTTATGATGGTGAAATTATCAAAAAGCGATTCGGTCGCAAAGATACATGCTTGGAAGCAATCGGCTGGTATACGGCCAATTCCGACGGAAAGACGCATCCGGTCGCCGATAAGAAGCCGAATGCCTGGGGCCTCTTCGACATGCACGGCAATGTCTGTGAATGGTGTCAGGATTGGTACGGCATGTATCCCCTGATGCCGCAGCGCGATCCCCGCGGTGTGATGATCGGTCCAGGATGTTTGGTGCGCGGCGGCTCCTGGACCAGTACTTCGCAGGATTGCCGCTCGGCTCGCCGGCTTTACCACTCACCCAATTCCAGAAGCAAGTTTGTCGGCCTTCGACTGGTGCGGGAACCAAAGTATTGAGAATCGTGAGAGCGTAAGATGAAATTGAAAGAAATCCTTTTTTATCGTTGAATGATCAAGTTTGAGGCCGCAACCAGGGCTTGACCCGATAAGTGGTAACCAATGCCTCGATTCCCTTGATGGCCACAGGCGGCAGGGCTTCTGTTTGAAATTGTTCAAGCACCTTGATCCGGGTGGCGCTGCAGATAAGTATCTCGTCGGCGCCGGCGATGCGCTGCAGTCTGGAGGCCATGTTGACGGCCATACCAATGGATGTGAATTCTCTTTTGCGAATCGACCCCAGAATTCCCGAAAACACCTTTCCTGTGGAAATCCCGATGCCGATATTCAACCGGAACCCGTTTTTCCGATCCAGCGCCCGGTTGATCCGATCGGCTGTATCCTGCATGTCGACAGCCGTTTGAACCGCATGGACGGCATCATCGGGATGCAGTATCGGCGCGCCGAAAACCGCCATGATGCTGTCGCCGATGTGTTTGTCCGTGGTGCCGTGGTGCTGGTGGATGATTTCGGCCATGGGCGTGAAATAATGTTGGTTTAAAAACGCGGCGATATGATGGGCCTCGGCCTTCCCGGACATTTGCGTGAAATTTCGGATATCCGAAAACAAAATCGTGGCCTCATGAAGGCGGGGTTTCAATGCATCGGGGGAATCGGTGATTTCTTGATAAATCGGATCCGATACGAATTGCCTCAGTCGTTTGCGAACCGTGATTTCGTGGATTTTGGCCCGCAGTTCGCGGTTGTCGAACGGCTTGGTCAAAAACCCGTCGATGCCTTCGTTGGTGGCCTGAATGGCCGATTCTACGGTGGCATAGCCGCTGAGAATGATGCGGGTAATATCCGGATTTAGATTTCTGACGACGGCCAGGGCCTCGAGCCCGTCCATACCTGGCATCTTCAGGTCGGAAATCACGGTGCCGATATCCGGTAGATGGTCTTTAACGAATTGCACCCCGGCTTCTCCGGATTCTGCGGTGAAAATCGGGTAGGATTCCCGCTGGAGAGCCCGCGCGACCGACCGCCGCATGCCTTCCTCATCATCAATAAACAGCAGCCCGTTCATAGCGAATCACCCCCTGGGATGATATTTTTCATGCATGCGTTTTAAATGATCTTTAGCCACATGGGTATAGATCTGGGTGGTGGAGATATCCACATGCCCCAGCATGATCTGGACGGACCGCAAGTCCGCACCGCCTTCCAAAAGGTGGCTGGCAAAGGAATGACGCAGGCTGTGGGGCGAGATGGGTTTTAAAATGCCGGCAATCTGCACCTGCTGCTTGAGAATTTTCCAGAACCCCTGCCGGGTCATGGGGCTGCCGGCCCTGGCGATAAACAGAAAGGGGCTGAGATGCGGCCGAAGAAGAATCGGCCTTGCCGTTGTGATATAAAAATCGATTTTTCGCCGGCACGGTTGCCCGAAGGGCACCATGCGCTCCTTGGCGCCTTTACCGAAAACGCGAACCCAGCAGCCGTCCAGGTTGATGTCTTGAAGTTTTACGGTGATCAGCTCAGATACCCGGAGCCCGGCTGCATACATCAGCTCGATCATGGCGGCGTTGCGGATGCCCGTGGGTTTGTTGCCGTCCGGCACGTTTAAAATGCGGTCGATTTCCTGAACCGAGAGTACATCCGGCAGCTTCAGGCCGCTTTTGGGCAGATCGATCCGGGTGGCCGGATTTTTCTCCAGAATCTTTTCCCTTACCAGAAATCCAAAAAACCCCCTCAGGGCCACCAGATGCCGGGCCCGGGATCGAGCGGCCATGCCAGCCCCACGTAACGCAATCAAGTGTTTCAAAAGCACGGCCGAATCTGTATCGTAAAGGCTCTGAACACCGCCTGCCTCCAGAAAATCCGCAAACCGGCTCAAATCCGCCCGGTAAGATTCTATCGTGTTTGCGGAAAGCCCTTTTTCGATCAGCAGATAATTCAGGTACTGATCCATCTGGGGCCTTGGCAGGAGGGGTACGGCGTCATTTGGCACGGACAACGTCCCGTTTGCATCGAATCACCGATAACTGCTCGGCTTTCCAGATATCCCGGTTGTATTCCAGAACCGTACGATCCGAAGAGAATTTTCCGGCCCTGGCCACATTCAGGATGGATGCACGGGCCCAGGCGGATCGGTTCCGATACAGGTCGTCCACCTTCATCTGGCACTGGCGGTAGGCGTCAAAATCCGCCAGCACCAGATAGCGGTCTTCGCTCAGCAGGCTGTCCATCAGGGGCTTGAACAGATCCGGCTCTTCGGGGCAGAAAAACCCTTCCCGGATCAGGTCGATCGTCTGTTTCAGGACTGGATCTATCTGATAGTAATCCAATGGGTTGTAGGTCGGGCGGATGGCGGTGACTTCATCGGCGGTAAGCCCGAAAATAAAGATGTTCTCCGGCCCCACCTCTTCTTGAATCTCCACATTGGCGCCGTCCAACGTTCCGACAGTGATCGCGCCGTTCAAGGCGAATTTCATGTTGGAGGTGCCGGACGCTTCATAGCCGGCCGTTGAGATCTGCTCGGACACATCGGATGCCGGAAATATCTTTTCAGCCAGAGATACCCGGTAATTGGGCAGGAAAACCACCTGGATGCAGTTTTCGGTCAAATTATCCCGGTTGAGCATCTCGCCGACATGGCAGATCAGCCGGATGATGGTTTTGGCCGTGGCGTAACTGGGAGCGGCCTTACCGCCGAAGAAAAAAGTTCGGGGATAAAACGTCGGATCAGGCTGCTGTCGGATTTTCAGCCAGCAGTACACCACATGCAGGATGTTCATCAACTGGCGTTTGTATTCGTGGATGCGTTTGACCTGAATATCGAAGATGGAACCGGTATCCACCGAAATGCCGGTAAGATTCTGCGTGATTTTTGCCAGACAGTCCTTGTTTTTCTGTTTGACCGACTGCCAGGCCAGAACAAAATCCGGATCATCGGCCAGAGGCTCCAGGTCTCGAAGCTGGTTCAAGTCTTTAATCCATGCATTCCCGATATGTCCGGTAATCAGGGCGGCCAGGTCGGGATTGGAGGCCAGTACCCATCGCCGAGGGGTGACGCCGTTGGTTTTGTTGCTGAATTTTCCCGGATACAGGGCATCGAAATCCCTCAGCGCTCTTTCGCGCAGCAGCCGGCTGTGCAACTGCGCCACGCCATTTACCGCGTGGGAGCCGACAATGGCCAGATGGGCCATGCGGATCTGTTTTTCCGGACCTTCCTCGACCACGGACATGCGGCCCATGATCTCTTCGTTTCCCAGATACCGTACCGACACATCCCGCAGAAACCGTCGGTTGATTTCGTAGATGATCAGAAGATGCCGGGGGAGCAGGGTTTCAAACAGCCGGACCGGCCATTTTTCCAGGGCTTCTGCCAGCAGGGTGTGATTGGTATAGGCGCAGGTCCGGTTAGTGATATCCCACGCTTTTTCCCAGGCAAGCCCGTGTACATCCATAAGAATCCGCATCAGCTCGGGAATGGCCAGAGACGGATGGGTGTCGTTCATCTGGATGGCGACCTTGTCGGGAAATTCGTCAAACGTCGTGTGGGTGACCAGATACCGGCGCACGATGTCTTGAATCGAGCAGGAAACAAAAAAATACTGCTGCTTTAACCGAAGCTCCCGGCCTTCATAGAGCTGGTCGTTGGGATACAGTACTTTGGAAATATTCTCGGAGATGTTTTTTTCCTCGACTGCTTTTAGATAATCGCCGCCCTGAAAATATTTAAGATCGAATTCCTTGGAAGCCCGTGCCGACCACAGCCGGAGTGTATTCACCGTCTCGTTGCCGTATCCGTCGATGGGCGTATCATAAGCAATGCCAATGACATCACTCGTATCCGTCCATTCGGTTTTAAGTGTTCCGTCCGGCAGCGTGATCTGCTTGACCTTGCCATAAAAGTGAACCGTCAAGGTGTATTCGGGTCGGGGAATTTCCCAGGGATTGCCGTATTTCAGCCAGATTTCCGGAAGCTCCACCTGCCCCAGATCCCGGATGGCCTGATCGAAAATACCGAACTCATAACGGATGCCGTATCCATACGCCGGAATTTCAAGGGTTGCCATGGATTCCATGAAACATGCAGCCAACCGTCCCAAACCGCCGTTTCCCAGCCCCATATCCGGCTCGTTTTGGGAAAGCTCTTCCAGGTCGATATGAAGCCCTTCCATGGCTTTCTGCGCTTCCGGGT
This sequence comes from uncultured Desulfobacteraceae bacterium, assembly GCA_903953895.1. Classification (GTDB taxonomy): domain Bacteria; phylum Desulfobacterota; class Desulfobacteria; order Desulfobacterales; family Desulfatirhabdiaceae; genus RAAP-1. The sequence continues at coordinate 86,742 of CAJBLH010000070.1, forward strand.
AAATCCCCAGGCTGATCAAATTGCTGATCAGAAGCCTGCCCATCAAAAATTCGGCCGACAGGTAATAGACCCGCTTGGCGTCGTGCTGGTAGTAGCACTGTTGGGTGTGTATCCACCGCTCCACCAGTCGATCCCGAGCGGTAAGGGCCAGCGAATAATACAGGTCCCGGCTGGTTGCCGTGTATTGGTCTTTGGAAAGCGAATATTCCAGATGATTGGCAAACGACATCTGAATGCTGTCGGCATTCATGCCCTTATGAAACGTACCCCAGTTGTCGAACAGACTGCATTTTTGCATGATCGTATCTCTCCCTGAATCCTCTGTATCAGAAGATAGCCGACGATGCACGCTTTTTTTCGGCCCAACACCCTGCCCACATGTTCACCTGCCCAGCGGTACATGCGGTTCCCCTGTGCGCCCTATTTACGAAGATTGACATGTGGCTGCATAACTGTTATCATTCTTAAAAAAGTGTAATCGCTATCGGGGGTATTTATGGTAAGAACACAGATACAGTTGCCGGAAGAACAGGTGATTTTGCTGAAAAAAATGGCAGCAGCCCAGCATAAATCAATGGCTGAAATTATCAGGCAGGCTGTTGATTATTTTGCCAGGGCGAAGCAGCCAGGAGGGGAGGAACAGCGTCGAAAGCGGGCAATGGCAGCCGTTGGTCTCTTCAGGTCCGGTGTCAAGGACCTGGCGGCTTCTCACGATTCCTACCTGGCAGAGATTTATGACAGATGAGCATTTTTATCGACACGTCGGGCTTCATTGCGGTTTTGGATATGGACGATGCGAGTCATACCGTGGCGGCAAAAGCCTGGACAGAGATGTTGACATCTGAGGAAACCCTCGTGTCCACCAATTATGTTCTTGTGGAAACTTGCGCCATTGTTCAGAACCGGCTCGGCATGAAAGCGATAACTCTGTTTCAGGAAGATATTGTGCCTGTCCTCCGGATTGAATGGATTGACAGCGTGGTGCATCATGCAGCAATGGGGATCATGCTTGCTGCCCATCGGAAAAAACTGAGTCTTGTTGACTGCGTGAGTTTTGAAATCATGCGGCTCTTGGGGCTTACAACTGCCTTTACCCTCGACAGGCATTTCAAAGAACAGGGATTCATCTGTCTCCCCACCTGATAACTCCTCCCCCCAGCGGGGGGAGGCCGGGAGGGGGACAGCCGAAACAACCGATCAAACCCAAAAATATTGTGATTGACCGCAACATTCGCTATACTGAGATCATGAAGCCAACCATCCAGATCAAGCTATTTGCCTCTCTTGCCCAGTACATGCCGGATAACGCCGCTGTCTTTTCAATCGATCCGGGACTGCCCATTGGCGATCTGGCCCAGACTCTGGGTATCCCCCTGGAATCCGCCCGCCTGATATTTGTCAACGGTGTTAAATGCGATCTTGCCACCCCGCTTTCTGGCGGCGAGCGTGTGGCCATTTTCCCGCCGGTTGGCGGCGGATGAAAGGAAATGGCGTGTTGCCAGACAACAGCCCCCCCAACCGATACGCCCGAAACCAGAGTACGTTATCCGTCCAAGACCAGAAAACACTGACAGACGCCCACGTCTGCATCGTGGGCCTGGGCGGCCTGGGCGGTGCAGTGGTTGAAATTCTGGCCCGCCTGGGTGTTGGCAATCTGACCCTGATCGATGGGGATATTTTTGAAGAAAGCAATTTAAACCGCCAGCTCCTCAGCACAACGCAAAACCTGGGTACATCCAAGCCGGAGGCCGCCGCAGACCGGGTCCGCCTGATCAACCCATCGGTTTTTACCCGCGTTCACCCCATGTTTCTAAAATCCGCTAATGCCGCATCCCTGATCGACGGCGCCGATGTGGTCGCGGACTGTCTGGATAACCTGAAAACCCGCTTTCTTCTTGAAAAGGTCGCCAAAGCCGCCGGCATCCCCCTGGTGTCTGCGGCCGTTGCCGGAACCTACGGGCAGATTACCACCATTTTTCCGGAAGATCCGGGCCTTGGCCAGATATACGGCCCGGAAAACACGGTGCCGGATCGGGGGGCGGAAGCGGCTCTCGGAACACTTGCCTATACCGCCCTGGCCCTGGCTGCGATGGAGTGTTCGGAAATTGCCAAAATCCTGTTGAATCGGGGTAATCTGCTGAGAAATAAGCTATTTATCATGGATTTTATGGACAATATCCTGGAGGTTCTGCCCCTGTCCTCCCCGTGATTATATATGAATACATGCCTGCCTCCTGCTGCTGATCCCATAAATGGGTATACACATACCTACTTATTGACTAAAAAATTCCCCCTTATATTTTATGTTTATCAGTGCGATAAACGCATCAACATAAAAATCAATTCGTCCTACCGGCTGCGTCAACTTGTTCGGCAGGGGATTGACGGTTTTTTTAAAGATATTTTGTATAATCCCCTACCAAAATGATGATGTGTTCCGACAGAAAGGAACTGTTTTCGAAAGGAGGAGAAAATGGTTACAGAAAGTAAAGGTCGTGAACGGCGCCGGCATGAACGCTTTGAAACAAAAGACCATATTTTTATAACCTTCAGGCCCCATTTTGACCGCATCGGCTCGATATCGGACATCAGCAAAGGGGGTGTGTCGCTTGAATATTCGGTTATTCAGGAATATACCGAATTGACTGACAGCCTGTGGGTGGATATTTTCTGTTCATCGAAAAAGCTGGAACTGTCCAATGTACCCTGCCGTCTGATCTACGATGAGCGGGTTGATAACACCAAAGGATTTCTTAAAACCATTGAAACTCGGCGCTGCGGGCTGGAGTTTGCGGGGTTGTCGCAGTATCAGACTGCCAGACTCGAAGCCGAATTAAGTGCTTGCAAATCGATACAATAATATATAGACAAAAAGTTATGCTTAAGAATATTCAAGAGATTGGAAATGTTTTCATTAATTAATAAATTAGGGTTATTGCGGGTAGTAAGTAAGGCTTTTATCTTTAATAACGTGAGAAAAAATTACGTTTTTTGATGTTTATTAATTGGATTGCAAATATTTTAAATTCGGAGGTGCTATATGAAAAAATCATTGTTACTGCTGTCTCTTGTGGTGTTTTGTTTCGGTGCTGCCGGTATGGCAATTGCTGGTGGAGAGTTTCCTGATGACGTTTTCTCAAAGGGTTACGGTCTACCTCCAGCCACAGGTATTTACATCGGCAATGACACTCAGATTGAAAACATCGACGTTAACCATGTTACTATGGTTGGCAAGGTTGATATTGATGAACCGGATAAATCTTTTGGGGGTTTTACATCCACTACTGGAAAGTTAGGCACTTGGACAGCCCCTGCGGGCGTTAATGTTGATTATATCTCAATCAAAGCTGGTACAGGCTTTATTGTTTATGATGTTCATTCATCAACTTATCTTGCTCTTGCCGGTGGAACAAATTGGTGGTCTACATCAGGTCTATCGACCAACGGTGGTCAACAGCCTGAACTTTCACACATAAGTTTCTGGAGCAAAACACAAACACCTGTTCCAGCGCCTGCTGCCTTATGGTTACTTGGAACCGGCCTTGCCGGACTGGTTGGTGTCAGACGTAAAATGAAAAAATAGGTCTTATTCTGCTTGCACAAAAAGCAGGGTTCCTTCCAAAGAATCCTGCTTTTTTATTGATTCAAGTTCACGCTTGAAGTTTGTTGCATCACGCATCGGTTCAGTCGCCCCGTTTGACAACAACCCCAGTCGCTATCCCTCTCTTCCTTAATTTTCATAATTTCCAACATTAACGGCTTTGCAGCAACTCAGGGAACGATTCTCGCCATCTCCACGAAAAACCGAGTTCATTTGTTTTAAGAAATGACAGATTCCACCCTGCTGGACTAAGGAATGGTTGATTGGAATTGGTACTCATCCAAGGTAATTTTTCCAAACGTTATTATTCTCGATTTTCTCTCCAATCTCCGAGTTTCGCGTTATTTTGCCATTTTCGAGATCAACATACCCCGGCTGAATTTTGATGTTTCTGCTGTCTCAGCGGTATTCTCTGTTCGGCTGTCATTGCAATTTGCAATTGACATATAATCCAGTGGGTATCTCCATACCTAATGTTCAGCCAAAAAAATACCCCTTACGCTCTATTTTTATTGATGATATAGGTTTCCAAAAAGAACGCCTTTATGTCTAATATTTGAATTGCATTATGCAATTCAAATATCGCTATTTGTTATGATCATAGAGATTATAGGTGATCGTTGTATTTTGCATCATTTTAAAGGCACTGAAATACTTATCTGGTACTTGATCGTATTGAAAAAAATCTGCTCTTCCAACGAAAGGGGGTGGATGTCTGAGATGCCTGAGAAAAACAAGATGCCTTCAGCAAGTACAGGATAAGAACAAAATCCAACTGCGAATGCTGATGCTGTGTATCCTCAGAGTGCGGAAGGCGCATAAGATTCTTTATCTGCCAAAATAGTTGAGTCGGCAGGGGGACTGACGGTTTTTTGGCTGCTTTCTAAAAGTTCCCTATCAATATGATGATGTGTTCCGACAAAAAGGAACTGTTTTCGAAAGGAGGAGAAAATGGTTACAGAGAATAAAGGTCGTGAACGGCGCCGGCACGAACGTTTTGCAACAAATGACCATATTTTTGTAACGTTCAGGCCACATTTTGACCGCATTGGGTCGATCTCTGACATCAGCAAGGGGGGGGTATCTCTCGAGTACCCTGTCATTCAGGAATATGCTGCATTGACAGACAATCTGAGGGTGGACATTTTCTGTTCAACGAAAAAGCTGGAGTTGTCCAATGTGCCCTGCCGGTTGATATATGATGAGCGGGTCAATAACGGCAAGGGCTTTCTGAAAACAATTGAGACTAGGCGCTGTGGGCTGGAATTTGCGGGGTTATCGCAGTGGCAGGCGGCGAGGCTAGATGCAGAGTTAAAAGAATGTAGATCAATTCAATAATTATTTGTCTGATCAGCATTGGCTTTTTGTAGAAGTCCTAATTTAATTTGGTATAAACAGACGAGATAGTTAAAACTGATGTCAAAGGAGGTTATTATGACAACACACAAAATAAGTAAAATGTTGGTTATGGTTGCAGCCTTGGTTCTGTTTTCCTTGAACGCATGGGCTTCAGCGATTTTTGTAGATGAGATTACTCACACTGTTTTAGGAAATCCCGGCGAGCCAAATCTCACACCATGGCTAAATACAGCTATTGATAATTACGTTGGTCCCCCGAGCCTTCCCGGTGGTCCGGTTTATGAATCATCTAGAACTAACTACGAAAACGAAGACCTTGGGACGATTCACATTGACTATACTGGTTATGTCGTACTCCATTGGGGAGGGACAGGCGGTGGTATATATCAGGCGTATTACGTTAATGGCTCGGCAGATTTTGACCAACCTTCTGGATATGGTGCCCTTTCCTTCGTTGCTGAATACAAACAAGTTCCCATTCCGGGCGCAGGTCTGTTACTTGGATCCGGTATTGTCGGGCTGGTCGGTGTCAGACGTAAAATGAAAAAATAGGTTATATTCTGCATGACAAAAAGCAGGGTTCCTTCCGAAGAATCCTGCTTTTTTATTGATTCAAATTTCATTCTTGAAATCTGTTGCATCACATCTCGATTCAAACGGCGCGTTTATCAGCAATCCAGTTCACCCTTGCTTCATCAATTTTCATAATTTCTAACAATGACAGCTCCTCTGCAATTCAGGGAACGATTCTCGCCATCTCCGCGAAAAACCGAGTCCATTTGTTTTATGAGATGACAGATTCCACCCTGCCAGACTGAGGAATGGTTGATTGGGATTGTTGTTTATTCAAGGTAATTTTTCCAAAAGCAATTATCCTCTATTTTTTCTCTGATCTTTGAGTTTCGCGTTATGTTGATATTTTCGAGATTACCAAACCCCGGCTGAAATTTGATATTTCTGCTGTCTCAGCGGTATTCTCTGCTCGACTACCGTTGCAATTTGCAATTGATATATAATCCAGTGGGTATCTCCATACCTAATGTTCAGCCAAAAAATTCCCCCTTATGTTGTAATTTTATTTATGATACTAAGATAGGAGAAGAACGGTGATATGTATAATATGTAAATTGCAAAACGCAATTTAATAGTCGAAAAATGATATGAGGGTAAAATACATTAGTTAACGTTATACCTTGTAACGTTTTAAAGCTTCACTGGAATACTTATCTGCGACGTAATTGCATTGAAGGAAATTCGGCGATTTTAAGGAAAGGAGGTGGATATCTGAGATACTCGATAAATTGCTTATAGAAATGCTGATACCCATAGTGTTCGTAAGCCCATCTAAGTTTTATTAAATATAATGAAAGGAGCTATTATATGAAAATGAAACATGCACTAAAAACTAAAGGCCTGTTTATTGTATTTGGCCTGCTTTTGTTATTGGCTGCGCCGGGTGTGTTATTTGCAACTTCGGTTAGTTTTAATGTATCAGAAGACACGGCCCTTATTGTGGGTGGGACGACCCTAAGTGGTTCGCTTAATATTTCTGAATCAATGGGTCATTCAACTCCTCTACACACAGGTTCCAACGATGTACGTGATACGGTTAATACTGTGGGTAGTTTTGGAACGATGTCTTTTAGCGGTAATTCTTTCACTATGACCGGTACTGTGTTGACGAGATTAGGTGCTGATCCCACTGCTTTTACTGTGACTGGCAATTATGGTGATATTACCGTTAAGTCTGATGGATATTTTGACATAGCACTGACAGATTTAACATATACGACTACAGGTATTAATGGTTACTATGGAGTAACTCTTGCAGAAACTGGTTTGTTATCTATTCATATGGAACCTGGTACGACAAAAATTTTGGGTGGGACCGTTTCTTTGGCTGTTGTTCCAATCCCAGCCGCTGGATGGCTTCTGGGTTCCGGCCTCGTCGGGCTTGTCGGGCTTAGGAGAAAGATTCGCAAATAATCTGTTTTCAGTTTTCAAGATAATGAGGCAGGGTCTGCGACAGTCTCTGCCTCTTATTACCATTCGCCCTCCCCCAGACAGGCTGATCAAATCCAGCACCCCATAATAATCCCTTACCTATTTCCCTTTACCTGTTACCTCTATTGTTCCATTTTTACTCGATATTTCCGACAGTAAGGTATCTGCATCACGTATATACTTTATCAGAAATGGAGATGAAAAGATCATGAAGACAGCCAGGGTGTTCAAATCGGGTAATTCTCAGGCAGTCAGATTGCTCAGAGACTTCAATCTGGATGTGGGAAAAGTTCAGGTTTTCTGGAAAGATGGCGATGTGGTTCTGCGGCCTTTAAAAAAAGAATTGGCCTTGCGAGGCATCCCCCTCTTTAGGGTCAGATTCGTACAAAACTTCAGAAGATAGGAAACGCCGATTGGCGACATGGATCCGCTCATTGCTTCCCATGCCCTGTCCCATCAATACGGTACTGGTGACAAACAACACCAGAGAATTTGAAGTGGTAGCTATGGATGATTCAGGCAAAACCATTCACAACAAATGGGCCCGAGTCATCAACTCCTTTAAATCTGGGGTTTTTTCGGCAAATTTTCTCATCACTTCAACCAATCGATGCAGTGTCGCCATGTTTTCCCGAATATCCTCTGTGACATCTTCCACTTTTTCCATCGCCGCCTTTCTGCCACTTACCAGCACCGTGCGTCGATCCCACCATGCAAATCCGAATACCGCTACAAACAAGGATGTAAAAATGGCAGATAGTGTGTAAAACATATTGGTCATTTGCTCGAAGCGTTTATCCACCTGCTCGAAGCGTTTATCCACCTGCTCGAAGCGTGAATTCATATCGGAACGCAGTTCCTCAAAACGTTTATCCACCTGCTCGAAGCGTTTGTCCACTTGCTCGAAACGTTTGTCCACCTGCTGCATGAATACCGTCTGGGTGGCCTCCATGCGCACCAGCCGTTCGCGGTCGGCCTGTGTGAAATTGTCTTCGGCACAGACAGACGATATGCAGCCGGCAATCAAAAGAAAGACTATTGTTACGCAGATAGTCGTTTTGCCACGATTCATCATCCACCCCCTGTGTTTCAGCATGTCTTCCATGACATTTCCATCGAAATATCAGCAGAATATGCATCTGATCGTTTAAAAGCTAATCGATAATCCAATATACATGAATTCGATACCTATCAACAGTTTAACCCATTATCGACAGTTGTCAATCTGATTTCCATCCAGCAGCGTATCGACCGGCCATATGGCCGCTACGGTGCTTTTCCGTAATATTTATGCAAGCCACAGCGGGAAACGCAAGATGTTTTTGGTTGCGGTTTTCTCGAAAAAAACGCATAACACTCAAGAGATGGGACGCAGGCACAGGAGAATGGGGTGCGGGGTTCATTTTGAGTTTCACGAAACCGTTAGCCTGTCTGCAGAAACTCTGCATGCTCTGAGTATTGATGCTCGATGAACCCGGGATGCTTATTTGAAACCATGTATGACTATCAACTGAATCAAGAATATTTTGCACAGATCGCTGATGACATTCTAAATATTGGATGTGAAGAACTGGCGAATCTGGGGGCGGAAAATATCCGTCCATCATATCGAGGCGTTTATTTTACCGCCGACCGGGCAGTCATGTATCGCATCAATTACGAATCCCGGTATATCACACGGGTGATAGCGCCGCTCAGCAATTTCACCTGCCGAAACGCCGACCACCTCTACCGGAAAGGTTATGACATCGAGTGGCGCAATTTTTTTTCTGCGGATCACACATTCGCCGTTTTTGCTAGTGTATCGAAAAGTACTGCGATCAATCATTCGGAGTTTGCCGCGCTTCGTTTGAAAGACGCTATCGTAGACTACTTCAGAAACCTGTCTGGAAGTCGCCCGACCGTTGAAAAAATCAATCCTGATATCTGGATCAATCTTCATATCGAAAACAATCAGGCCGTTATCGGCATCGATACTTCAGGCGGATCGCTTCACCGCAGGGGCTACCGGAAACAAACAGTCAAGGCTCCGATTCAGGAAACGCTGGCGGCCGCTATCATCCGGCTTTCCGAATGGAACGGTGATCGCCCGCTGTATGATCCAACCTGTGGTTCCGGAACATTTATAACAGAAGCTCTGATGCACTATTGCCGCATTCCTGCCGGTATTCTACGCAAACGATTCGGATTCGAGTTCCTTCCCGATTATGAAAGAAAAATCTGGAAACAAGTCAAGGCTACTGCGGATCGCCGGATTCGCAGTCTGCCGGATGGGCTGATCGCTGCCAGCGATATTTCTGATAAGGCCGTTGCCGCAACCCTTACAAACCTTCGAGAGCTTCCCCATGGCGAACGGGTTGTTGTGATCGTTAAAGATTTTCAGCAGATATCACGGCTTGAAAATCGGCTCATCGTCTGTAATCCGCCCTATGGTATCCGCCTAGACAATCCTGCCGAGCTTGCGGCATGGTATAAGAATTTCGGCGATTTTTTGAAGCAAAGATGCCTCAACTCCCAGGCGTATGTCTATGTCGGGAATCGGGACCTGATTTCTCATATCGGTCTGAAGCCGTCCATGAAAATGCCGTTGAAAAACGGCGGATTGGACGGACGGCTGCTTAAATTCGACATCTATTGAAAAAATCTCTCCCTAACGATCAAAAGTATATTCTTGCCATGAAGATATATTAAATCACGAAATACACGAAAAAAATGCATGGTGCGGCCCTGCGTTTTACTTTACCACAAAGGCGCAATGGACACAAAGGCATCGTCGGTTTTTCTTTGCGCTTTTGCGGTGAAGATTACATCAATTGCTGTCTGACAGGAGAAATGCATGAAATATATTGCCCCTTCCATATTGTCGGCTGATTTTTCCAGATTGGGAGAAGAAATCAAGGCGGTTGAGGCGGCCGGCGTCGACTGGATTCATGTGGATGTTATGGACGGTCATTTTGTACCCAACATCACGATGGGTCCGATGGTGGTCAAAGCGGTCCGAAAGGTGACAGGCCTTCCTATCGATGTTCATTTGATGATCGAAAATCCGGACCGGTTTGTTTCGGAATTTGCCGATGCCGGCGCTTCTCTGATTTCCGTGCAGGTTGAAACATGTCCGCACCTGCACCGTACAATTCATTTAATTCGCGACTGCAACTGCCGGGCCGGCGCCGTACTGAACCCGGCGACTCCAGTGTCGGCTTTGGAATGGGTTCTGGAAGATCTCGATTTTGTTCTTGTCATGAGTGTGAACCCAGGCTTTGGAGGCCAGAAATTCATTCAAAGCGCACTTCAGAAAATTGCGGATTTACGCAGATGCATTCAAAGTAAAAACCTGTCTACTTTGATTGAAATCGATGGCGGCGTCAATGAAATTACCATTTCTAAAATCGCCGAGGCAGGGGTCGATGTCTTTGTGGCTGGCTCTGCCATTTTTGAAAGTCCGGACTATCGGAAAACCATTTCCAATTTCAAACAGCTCATCAATCGTCATTCCGACAGCAACCACTCATGAAAATTTCTGGCATTCTCCCCGAATATGAATGTTAATGTCTTCCCCCTTTGGATAAACGAGATCGAGGGAGATTTTGTTGGTAGATAGCTGCTTAAATCTTCCCTGTCCCTCCTTTTTTTCAAAGGGAGGGATGCTATCAGGGAATATTCTTGGTTTGCTTTGAATTCTTCTTTTTACAGCAAAGAGGTGATGATGGAACCCCTGTCTGAACTGCGAAAAATTCTGGTGATTCATGGCCCCAATTTGAATATGTTGGGAAAAAGAGAGCCGGAAGTTTATGGAAATGTCTCGCTCGATGATATTAACGCTGAGCTGCATGAAACCGGAAACCGTCTGGGTTTTCGTGTGGACACATTCCAATCCAATCATGAAGGCGCCATCGTGGATAAGATTCAGGAAATCATGCATTCCCATCGCGGTCTGATCATCAATCCCGGCGCTTATACCCATACCAGCGTGGCGATCCGCGATGCACTGCTGCTTCTCAACATCCCGGTGGTCGAAGTTCATCTTTCCAATATTTACAAGAGAGAACCTTTTCGCCACCATTCGATGGTTGCGGGGGTTGCACTCGGGCAAATTTCAGGACTGGGCAGCGACGGCTATATTCTGGCCCTGGAATTTCTTGCCCGCCGCTGCCAGTCTGTTGATTGATCCTATTTTATTTGCTGTTATAACTTGAGGTTTCATGAACGCATCCCATATTTCACAGATTGCAGATGAACTGAATCTGAGTTATTTGCAGGTTCAGGCAGTGGCGTCACTTTTGGAAGAAGACGCCAGTATTCCTTTTATCGCCAGATACCGCAAAGAGGCCACCGGAAGCCTTGATGAGGTTTTAATCGCATCCATTCGAGACCGGCTCGGTCAGCTTCAGGATCTGGATTCCCGAAGATCCGCCATTCTGAACTCTCTGGAACAGCATGGCCATTTGACCGATGAACTGAACCAGCGTGTTATGGCTGCCCAGACCCTTTCCGAGCTGGAGGATATCTATCTTCCCTTTCGTCCCAAGCGTCGTACCCGGGCCACCATGGCCAGGGAAAAAGGGCTTGAAGCCCTTGCACTCCTGCTCCTGGAGCAGAACGGTACAGACCCGAGCTTGGCGGCGGCGGCGGCTTATGTAGATCCTGAAAAAGGGGTGAACAGTTCCGAAGAAGCGCTTTCCGGAGCCAGAGACATTCTGGCCGAACGCTTTGGCGAAGATTCTGAGTCCAGGGGCCGCATGCGGCGGTTGTTCGCCGAGAAAGGAAAGTTTGTCTGTCAGGTCGCCACCGGCAAAGAGACCGAAGGCATCAAATACAAGGATTATTTCGATTGGAAAGAACCTGTTCCCCATGCCCCTTCTCATCGCATTCTGGCCATGCGCCGGGGGGAAAATGAGGACATATTGAATCTGTCTGTGATACCGCCCGAAACAGACGCCATTCAGATATTGGAAAGCCTTTTTGTTACTGGCGCCGGTGAAGATGCCAACCAGGTTAGGCTGGCGATTCAGGACGGATACAAACGCCTGCTTTCCCGGTCCATGGAAACCGAGATTCGGCTTGTCACCAAAGAGCGGGCCGATGTCGAGGCCATCCGGATTTTTGCAGACAACCTGAAGCAGCTCCTGCTGGCCCCGCCCCTGGGTGCAAAAAAGACCATAGGCCTGGATCCAGGTTTTCGAACCGGGTGCAAGCTGGTATGTCTGGATCGTCAGGGAAAAATCATTTACCACGACACCATTTATCCGCATTTGTCCGATTCGCAAACTCGCCTTGCTGCGGAGAAGGTCATGGAGTTATGCAGCCGTTTCGATATCGAAGCCATTGCTGTCGGAAACGGCACGGCCGGCCGGGAAACGGAAACGTTTCTTCGGTCCATCGGGTTGCCCAGACAGATTTCTGTCATCATGGTGAATGAAAGCGGGGCTTCGATCTATTCGGCATCGGAAGTTGCCAGAGAAGAATTTCCCGATCTGGATTTGACGGTCCGCGGTGCGGTATCCATCGCCCGCCGGTTGATGGACCCACTTTCGGAACTGGTCAAGATCGATCCCAAATCCATCGGTGTCGGGCAGTATCAGCATGATGTGGATCAAACGGCCTTGAAACAGGCCCTCGATGACGTGGTAATCAATTGCGTCAATCATGTGGGCGTGGATGTCAATCAGGCCAGCGCTCAGCTCCTGACTTATATTTCGGGGTTGGGGCCCCAGCTTGCCAGAAATATCGTTCTGCATCGAAACGAAAATGGCCCGTTTGAATCACGTCAGGCCTTGAAAAAAGTCAAGCGCCTGGGGCCGAAAGCATTTGAGCAGGCCGCAGGGTTTTTAAGAATCCGAGAAGGAAAAAACCCCTTGGATGCCAGCGCCGTTCACCCGGAAAGCTATCCGATCGTGGATGCCATGGCAAAGGATATGGACTGCACGGTTCCAGACCTGATCAAAAATCCTGAGCTTCGCAGCCGGATCGATATATCACGGTATGTCTCTGAATCTGTTGGGCTCCCGACTCTGAAAGATATTCTGAATGAACTGGCCAAGCCTGGGCGGGATCCGAGGGAGCCGTTCGAAACCGCGTTTACCAGTGGTGTCGAAAAAATGGAGGACCTTCGCGTCGGCATGAAACTGCCTGGAATCATCACCAATGTTACGGCCTTTGGAGCGTTTGTGGATATCGGCGTGCATCAGGACGGCCTGATTCATGTCAGTGAACTGTCCGACAGGTTTGTTAAAAATCCCCTGGATGTGGTCAAGGTCACCCAGAAAGTGCAGGTAACAGTGCTTGACGTGGACCTGGACCGGAAGCGGATTTCGCTTTCCTTGAAATCCACTCCGGAATCGGCGGCGACATCCCGGCGGCCTGTTTCCGGACCCCCGGTGCAACCGGTTTCGAAAAAAGGAGTAAAACGTCCTTCACGGGAAAAACCGGCGCCATTCAACAACCCGTTTGCAGATATCTTCAATAATCATTCATGATACACCGGTGCTGGCTTCAATGGATGAGGCTTTCATGGTTTTTTATCGAAACGCTTTCAATGAAAACAGGTTGTTGTCAGTCATGGATAACGCAGCATCTTTCGATCTCGGGTCATCCCATCATCTTGCTGCGATCAAGCGAACGATATTGAATGGCTTCCGCCACATGTTCCATTTGGATATCTGTCGAGGCATCCAGATCGGCAATGGTGCGAGAAATCTTGAGTATCCGGTTGTAGGCCCGGGCCGAGAGCCCCAGCCGGTCAATGGCGGATTCAAGAAGCGCACCGGAAGACGCATCGGTCTGGCAATATTTTCGGATATGGCGGCTTGACATTTGGGCGTTACAGTAAATTGTAAGCGTTGAAAAACGCTCGGACTGAATCGCCCGGGCTGTGGCGACTCGGTACTGAATGGCTGCCGACGGTTCCTGAAGCCCGCCATCCATCAAATCTTTGTAAGGAACTGCCGGCACATTGACATGAATGTCGATCCGGTCCAGAAGGGGTCCGGAAATCTTGGAGCGGTATTTGCGAATCTGTTGGGAGGAGCATCCGCATTCGTGCATGCGATCTGAAAAATAGCCGCAGGGGCAGGGATTCATGGCAGCCACCAGCATGAAGCTGGAGGGATAGGTGATGGTGGTGGCTGCTCTGGAAATGGTGACATTATGATCTTCCAGAGGTTGCCTGAGAACTTCCAGAACATGTTTTTTGAATTCAGACAGCTCATCCAGAAACAGCACCCCGTTGTGTGCCAGACTGACCTCGCCTGGCTTGGGAAAATGTCCGCCCCCGATCAGTCCTGCATCGGAGATGGTGTGGTGGGGAGAGCGGAACGGCCGGTGGGTAATCATGGCCTGATCTTTGTTCAGCATACCGGATACACTGAATATTTTGGTGGTTTCGATGGATTCTTCAAAGCTTATGGGTGGAAGGATTGATGGAATTCTTTTGGCCAGCATGGTCTTGCCGGACCCCGGCGGGCCGATCATGATCAGGTTGTGCCCGCCGGCAGCGGCCACTTCCAGGGCGCGCTTGGCCAGCTCTTGCCCCATGACCTCGGCATAATCGGATTCATGTTCGCTCGTTCTGTCAAACATGCGTGAAATATCGGATTTTTCCGGCTCTATCTGCGTGTAGCCCCGGAAAAAATCAATGAGCTGGGTCAGGGTGGTAACTGGAAGGGCCGTGATATCCTGAACTACGGCTGCTTCCAGACGGTTCTCGAAGGGCACGATGATGGACGGGTATCCGGCCTGCCTGGCCGCAATCGCCATGGGAAGTGATCCGTTCACAGCTTTGATCCGGCCGTCCAGGGAAAGCTCTCCGAGAATCAAGCAGTTGGAGACGGCTTCAGCCGGAATCAGGCGGGATGCCGCCAGAATACCAACAGCTATGGGCAGGTCAAAACCGGTTCCTTCTTTCTTGATGCTGGCCGGCGCCAGGTTTACCGTTATGCGGTCGTCTGGAAACGTGTATCCGGAATTGTGAATGGCGGATCGTACCCGCTCCTTGCTCTCCTTGACCGATATTTCAGGAAGCCCCACGATGGTGAAGCTGGGCAGGCCATAGGCGATATCCACCTCGACCTCTACCAGATAAGCATCCACTCCGATTACGGCGCTGCTCAATATTTTTGCCAGCACGGCGCCTCCCTATAAAAAGTCCTGCAGTTGATCATCCAACGGGACGAACCATGGATGAAGCCGGAACGATGGTTACTTTTTTTTGAATTTCAGGAAGTTCTTCCCGAAGAATCTGCAACGTTATCGGATGCGGGTGCCCGATGGCCAAAGCTTGACCACTTGCAGCAGCTTTCTTTAGCAGCAGATGGAACTGATGACGAATCGATTCGGGTTCCTGAATATTGTCCAAAAAAATATCACGCTCGGCATAGGGCACTTGAAAAAGACGGGCGGATGAGCGTACCCGACTGTCAGCAGTGGTCCGACTATCGATAAAAAATATATCTCTTTTCTTGATACTGGAAAAAATCTGATTCATCTGCTCCGATGACGCTGTCATTCTGGATCCCATATGATTATTGACGCCTTTGATGAAAGGCACCATATCCAGGTCAGCGTTGAGCTGACGGATCAAGGTATCGGGCGACATTGCGGTCAACAATGCGCCAGGGCCGGGATTGACCCCCGGATACTCCAGCGGCTCCATGGGCAGGTGAAGCATGAGTTCCAACCCTTTTTCCCTGGCTTTTCGGACGATCTGCCGCTGATGCGGGCTGTGGGGCAGAACAGCCAGCGTGATTGCTGCATTCAGACCGATAAATTTTTCGGCGATCAGTTGATCATAACCGATATCATCGATGATGATGGCGATTCTGGGCAGTTTATCCGGACGATGCGAAAGGATAGATTCTTTCCGAACAGGTGGTGGTAGCGGCGATTCGGTCTGAGGAAATATCTCAAAGTCCGGGAGAACTGTCCGGAGCGGTGGATCAATCGGATGTTTTGGTACCTGCGGAATGGCCGCTATAGTAACCGGGTTCGACCCCTTGGAACTGTGCGTTTTTTTCAGTGCCTGATTCATCACCAGCCCAAGGATCAGCACCAGAGCAATCAGAATGATGATGCCGATCCCCCCCCGCTTGAGATGATGCTTCACCGGCGGTTTTTTAACGGTTTTCTTTGTGGCAGGTGCTTTATTTTTCCGGGCGCTTCCAGCCATTATTTCTGCTGGAGTCCCTTGAAAATATCAAAGCTGATCAGGGTTTCCAGAGCTCTTTTGACCTGGGTGTCCATTTCCAGCCGTTCAGGATTCACCAACCCTTCCGGGACTTCCTCCTCGTGTGCCGGCTGTTCAAGTGGAGTTTTTTCTGAAGATTTATCTGCCGGCGGCTCCTTGGATTTTTTTATTCCCTTGCCTGGTTCGGCATCAAGGTGGTTTTCGAGATCCTTTTCCTTGGGCATCACCAGAGGCTCTCTGGTAGTTTTCTCTTTGGTTCGGGGCGGCTCCTGCTTCACCTCGATATCCGGCTCGATCCCCTTGGCCTGAATGGATCGGCCGTTCGGCGTATAATATCTGGCAATGGTCAGTTTCAATCCATATCCATCCCGAAGCGCTTCAACATTCTGTACTGAGCCTTTGCCGAAGGAAGTCGTTCCCATGACCACTGCTCGTTTATGATCCTGAAGTGCACCGGCGACGATTTCCGATGCGCTGGCGCTGCCGCCGTTGATCAAGACAACCATCGGATAATTGCGTTTGACAACATTCGAGTGAGCGGTAAATACTTTGGTATTTTTTTCCTGCCGGCCTTTGATGGATAAAATGGTGCCTTTTTCCAGGAAAATATCCGACACATCGATGGCTTGATTCAATAATCCACCGGGGTTGTTCCGCAAATCCAGGACCAGACCCTTGATGGGTGCTGAACCGGATTCCATTTTCTCCAGTGCCGAAACAAGGTCCGGAGTGGTATTATCCCGAAAATTGGTGATCCAGATATAGCCATAGCCGGGCTTCAGAGTCAGGGATCGGACGCTTTCGATTGGAATGACATCTCGCACCATTACAAATTCCAGGGGTTCGGCCACACCTTCGCGCATCAGGGTCACGGTAACCTTGCTGCCCTTGGGTCCACGGATACGGCTGACGGCATCGCGGAGGTTTTTAGTGGATTCGCCTCCGATCTTGACGATAATATCTCCGGATTTGACGCCGGCCTTGTATGCCGGTGTGCCCTGAATGGCGGAAACCACTGTCACCATGCCATCCCGGGTGGTAATGCTGACCCCGATACCGGTAAATTCGCCTTGCGTATCCACTTGAAGCTCTTTGTAATCTTCTGGCGAAAGCAGGGATGAGTGCGGGTCAAGCCCGTGAACCATTCCCTGAATGGCGTCTTCGATGAGTTTTTTAGTGTCTGCAGGTTCGACATAATTCTTTTCGATCAGCTCGATGACATCGGAAAAGAGTTTGAGTCCTTTATAGGTTTCGTCAGTGGTTGCAGAAAGATCACGGAAAAAACCGGCGCCAATGGTCCAAAAAACGACAGCAACTGCCACGGTCACCCATAATTTGATTTGACGCCTGAATTGCATATTTTGGTGTCTTGTACTCATGCAGATACTCCTTTTAACCCGTCTTGATCCATTCCGCTGGATTCATTGGTTTTCCCCGGTGTCTCAATTCAAAATACAGTCCTGTGCCCGTGACTGATCCCGAATCGCCAGCGGTGCCGATGGTTTCTCCGGTGTCGATTTTCTCGCCTCTGAGTTTGAACCGTTCTTCCAGATGGCCGTATACCGAATAATAATGACTGCCGTGATCGATGATCATCAAGTTTCCGTACCCTTTATACCATTCCGAAAAGAGAATTCGGCCGGAATAAACGGACCGGACCGGCTCACCCCTGTCTGCCTGAATGTCGATACCGTTCCGGAACGTTTCCATGTTCAGGCGGTCGATCACGTTTCTGCCGTATGATACGATAATTTTACCCTTCACCGGGATGGGAAGCAAGCCTTTGCTTGAAATAAAATTTTCCCCAACCTCGGATATCGGTGGGAGCTGTTCCACATCGTCCTGGCTCAGAGCTTCAATGGTGGCGTTCAGTTTGTCCGCTGCCTGGTTCAGTGCTTCGATAGTGCTGAACTCCATCGCTTTTTGATTGCGGATTTCCCCCAGCAGCTTCAATCTTCTGCGTTTTTCCGTTTCGATGGACTGGATATGATCGGTGTAATTTTTTTCCAGGAACTCTTTGTCCGCATACTGGGATTTTTGTTTATCGTACAGAGCGTGCAGTCTTTTTTTATCTTCTGAAAGCTGAATCAGCAATCGTTCATCAGCCGACAAAATACGCCCTAATGCGTACTTTCGCCAGGCCCAGTCTTGAAGAGATTCTGCGGACATCAGAAAATTTGTTTTTCCGATACCGTCTAGTTTGAACAGCGCCTTCACACGTTTTCCGGCATAGTCTTCGCCGGTTTTGATCCGGACGGAAAGTTCTTCTGAGGCCGAAAGGGTTTCATCGATTTTCTGTTTCAACGAAGCGATGTCCCGATGTAATGTTTCTGTTTGTTTCCGGGATTGGTTCAGAGCTCGGTCGATTTGGTCGAGAATCGAGATTACCGAATTTTCTTTATGAGTGAAGGATTCCAGTTCTGTCCGGTGGTCTGCGATATTACGGGAGATTTTGGTGACTTTTTGCTGAATCCGCTGATAATATTTCTGCGATCGGCTCCGGGAGATATCTTCTTCATCCATTGTCTGCTGTACCGTAGCAAAACGGTCGCTGATAAACCCCCGCTGGTCGTCGAGCATGATTTCAAACCAGTTTTGCAAGTGATTGTGAACGGTAACTGTTGTTCCCTTCTGAAGTACGGCAATGACCGCACTCTGTGTATCGGGTTTTTCACGAACCCGGAGACCGTTGATCGTAACGATTGCGGACAGGGTTATAGGCGCCGGATACAGGTCGACGGTACCCAGCGTCACCAACAGACAGCAGACGGCAACGGTATGGATCAGTTTCGAAAAAACTGTTTCATGGAAAGAAAACATCCGATCCACCCGATTCCGATGCTGCAGCCGATTATGACGGCAATGGATTCTATGGAAATAAACCGAATCTGCCAGAAACCGGAGGCCAATTCGCTGGTCAGTCTTGCAGACATGTATAGATAGGCCGCATAGATTACCGACAGGCCCATGCCGCAACCGCAGGCGCCCTGTATCAGGCTTTGAATATAAAAAGGGGCGGTGATGAATCTGTCTGTAGCGCCGATTAGCCTCATGATCTCCACTTCTTCTCTGCGTGAATACAGAGCCAGCCGTGCGGTATTGGCGATAATCAATCCGGATGCGATAAAGAAAAGACTGCCGAGAATCACGCCTGCAAAGCGGAAAAGATTCAATAGCCCGGCAAATCGGCCCATCCACTGCTGGCCGTACTCCACGCTGTCAACGGCAGTCAGAGCGCCAATTTGCCCGGCGATGGATGCTATCTGATTCACCTGGCCGGCTTTCAGGTCAACTTCCAGTGAATCCGGAAGCGGATTTTCTTCCAGTCCTTCAAGAAGCGATGCCTGCTGCCGAAGCTGTGATCGGAGCGATTCAAGCGCCTGGGCACGGGGAATAAATTTGACATCTAAAATGCCTTCCATTTCCTGAATGCGGTGCTGGATATCCTGCCGCTGTAGCGCTGAGGCGTCATCCTTTAAATAAACCAGCATCCGGATGCTGGTTTCGGATGTTTGTATCCAGTGGGTGACATTGGTCCAGATCAGTGAAAAAGCGCATGTGATCAGAACAGACAGTGCAACGGTCAGTACGGCAACACTGTTCAGGAAGCGATTGTCGTTAATATCCCTGATAGCCCGTCGCAGTGAGGGTATCATGAAATCTGTCCATGTGATGCGACATCGTCGCTTTGATTGTTCGGCGACAACTGGCCCTGCACCAGGTGAATGTTTCTGCCGTGAGCGTTTTCAATAAGTGTTCGGTCGTGTGTGGCCAGGATTACCGTGGCTCCTTTCTGGTGAATGCCTTTCAACAAAGAAAGGATGATTTCCGCAGCGTCCGGATCCAGGCTTCCCGTGGGTTCATCAGCCAGAATGATGCGCGGGCTTCCTGCGATAGCTCGAGCCACAGCCACGCGCTGCTGTTCACCACCGGAGAGGCTGAGTGGAAACGCCCCCTGTTTGTGTTCCATTTCAACCGTTCTGAGTACGCTATTTACTTTTTTTTCTATCTGGCGCCGTTTTTCACCCATGGCTTCCAGCACCAATGCAACGTTATCAAAGACGGTGCGGGTTGGAATCAGTTTGTAGTCTTGAAAAATGATGCCGAAGCTGCGACGGAGATGGGGAATCTTGTTTCTGGAAATTCTATTCAAATTAACTCCATCCACAATTACCTGGCCCTGACTTACAGGCTCTGCAAGGTATAAAAGCTTTAAGAGCGTGGACTTTCCGGCCCCGCTGGGACCTGTGACCAGGATAAACTCGTTGCGATAGATATCGAGGCTGATGTCAACCAGCGACTTCTGGGCGCCGTAAGCCTTGTGAACGTGAAACAAACGGATGACCGGAACGCTGCTGCTGTTTCCCATCTTTATTGAACTCTAACCTAATATAATTATGATGATTTCTGCCCTTCTTTCAGCAGCAGGTCGTGATACCAGCAGGAAAAATCGAACATGCCCACATATTTATCGTCTTCGTTGATGATTCCCAGTGCAATTTCCAGTACGCCGCTGCCATAAGCATTGCTGTATTTCTCATGAATTCGGGTTTGAAGAAATTCCCGTACAAGCATCTGGGTAGTGCGTTTGGTTTTGTCTTTTCGGATGTCGATGGGATCCTTGGGCTCAGAAAAAGGATCCCATGCGGCATAGCCTTTTTTCTGGATGTGCGACTGTCGTCTTGGCGACATGCTGTCAAAAATCGCTTTTTTCCGGATATCGACTTCTTCTTTTGTAAACTCAGTCATGAGGTATGCCTTTCGTCGGTTTCATCAGGCTTTCGGATTCCCAGATATTCCTCATCGTAAATCGTGTTCAGGGCCATGGACAGGGGGACCAGCATTTCACCCATCCGCAGGTATTTCGATCCGATCGCAGCAGCCAACTCTGCAGACAGTTGAAGCAGTCTGTTCTGAATTGTGTCGAGATTTGCCGTGGGGTATTTTTCGCCTTTTTCAAATGCAGACAGCCCGCAGGTATAGCCCTGGCCGCCGATGGCTGTAGGAATGCCGTAAAGTTTGCAGGTCAGGGGTCTGAATTCGTATATCTCACACATCTGTTCATCATTCAACATGGGGCACCGAACTCGTGTTTCAGCCATTTCCATTAAAATCTCATTATCATCTTTTCCGGACTCGGCAGACTTGAATGCGTTTTTTTTCAGTTTGTAAATCGTACGATCAATCCGGTTGCATCCTTCCAAGAGTCGATCAAGTGTTGCCCCGCTGTATTTGTTCCGGAACCGTTCATTGATGTACAATGATTCAATCAGGGTCAGGTCAAACAGTGCATAACAGCAGTCCGAACACAGTGGCTTGCATTTCACACAGTCGGGGTACTGATTTTTTACGGTTTCAAAGGCTCGTTCGACGGATGCGGACAATGCTTCGTATTGCTTAAAAAACGGTTGGAAAGCATTTTTCATGGTTGTTCTACCTGTGTTGGACATGTGTCATGTAAAATATGTGGTTCGAACTGCTATAAGATGTCATTTGCCGATACAAAATGCATCAAAAATCCGGTCCAGAATTTCATCTGAAGCACGGGCGCCGGTAATTTCGTCGATCCGGTACAGAGCGTCTCGGATATCCAGGGCGATGATTTCCGCAGGGCTTTTCTGCCAGATCCCCTCCAGTGTCCGGTCGATGCAGACCACGGCATCTTCGAGAGCGGTCGCCTGTCTGAGGTTGGGAATCCATCCGTCGGAAGGCAGTTCCGCAGTTTTTCGTTGGATTTCAAGAGCGATCCGATCTGCCAGTATGTCCAGATTCAGTCGATTTATTACGGAGACCGGCACCACAGAAGGCAATGCCGATGCATCACTCCTTATAACATTATTATGATCCGGTGCAAGGTCAATTTTATTTAAAACCCGGATCACTGGAATCTCTCCGGTCTGTTCCAAAAGCTGGTCTTCGAGTGCGCCATCGTCGCAGGAAGCATCCATGACCATCAGGATCAGATCCGATGTTCGGATACGCTCGTAGGTTTTTTTGATACCGAGCAGTTCAACGGTATTCTGGGTGATGTGAACTCCGGCAGTATCGAAAAAATTGACAGGTATCCCCCGAAAAATCACTGAGTCTGCCACAACATCCCGCGTGGTGCCTGGAATATCTGTGACAATGGATCGTTCTGCGCCGACCAGCCAGTTCATGAGGCTGGATTTTCCCGCATTCGGGCGGCCGATGATAGATATCCGATATCCGTCGCGGATAATGCGGCCATCATCATATTGACGGATCAGGGTCTGAATCGGTTCCAGTATTCGGGTTTCGAGAATCGGAATTACGGAAAGCGGCTGAAATTCGTCTGCTTCATCTGGAAAGTCGATGGCTGCGTCGATTCGAGCCAAAATATCACGCAGCTCGGCACCTATACGATCGAGATATTTCCGGAAACCGCCGGATAAATGGCTGGATGCGGAGGCAAGAGCTGTTTCTGTTTTGGAATTGATAATATCGATCACCGCTTCGGCCTGTGTCAGATCGATGCGGCCGTTTAGAAACGCCCGGCGGGTAAATTCGCCGGGGCCCGCCTCCCTTGCGCCTTTCTGCAACACTGTATGCAAAATGGCTTTAAGAACGGCATATCCGGAATGAGCCTGAATTTCGACCACATCTTCCCGCGTATAGGAATGCGGGCCTTTCATAAAGGCGATCAGTACCTCATCAAGGACAGCCAGCGTATCGGGCCGGACAAGGGTGCCGTAGTACAGATGATGAGAAATGATCCTGTTCGGGTGAAAGGAACGGTCCATCATTGGGTGAGGTCGGAAAATGGAAAGAGCGATGTCATATGCCTGCTCCCCGGATATCCGAACGATGCCGATTCCACCGCGACCGGGCGGGGTGGCAATCGCCGCAATCGTATCCCCTTTCATGTCCATTTTCCTTCAGGAATATAAGTGACCACCAAAACGAGTGAAATTTTCAAGCCCCCCTGTCCCTACCGCGGTATCACTAAAAGTTTTTTCTGATACCCCTCCCCCTTGCTCTGGGTCTTGACCCTGATGTCATTTTTGAGCGCCAGGTGTATGGTTTTCCTGTCTTGGGGACTGAATCTGCCGACAGTGACTGCTTTTGCGTTGCAACAGGCATTTTCTGCAGACCGCTGAGCCAATGACTGCAGTTCCTCCTGCCGCTTTACGGCGTGGCCTGCGATCTCGACAACGATATGGGCACGGATTTCAGTGGACTTGTTAACGATTCTTTTCAATAAATACTGAATGGCCTCGATGGTCTGGCCCTTTTTGCCGATAAGTGCGGCCGGATCACCTCCGCTGATGGTGTATACGATCTGTCGAGAACTGCACAACACAGCGATTTCGGCGCCGCTGGTTACCGAATCCACTAGCCGCTGCAGAGCCTGCCTGCCAAGTACTGCGCAAACATCGATGCTTGGCGGCAGTAATGCCGAGCAGTTATCCGTGTTGGTGACAAACGGAATTTCAGGTTCCCTGCATTCGTTCTGCAAATCGTCCGGCATCAATGACGATTTGTCAGGTGTGTCTATAACATCGACTTCAGAAATGACCGGCGTGGTCACGCGAATGCGGGCCTTCTTGAAGCCGACCAGTCCGAAGATTCCGGTGGCTCCGAAACAGACGACTTCATGTTTCAGGTGATCCCTGGAGATGTTCAATGCCTCGCATGCCTTGGTGACGGCCCCCTCCACATTTTTGCTCTCGAATTCGATAAAAGGCGACATCCCCATCCTCCGTGATGCGACCGGCGGAACAACCCGTCGATCATGCATATTTTCTCTGAATGTAATACTGCTGACTGATGGACACGATGTTGTTGACCAGCCAGTACAGCACGAGGCCGGACGAAAAATTGATGAATATGAAGGTAAAGACAATAGGCATCATCATCATCATTTTGGCTTGGGCCGGATCTCCCATGGGAGGAGACATTTTCTGCTGAATAAACATGGTAGCTCCCATGATGATCGTCAGTACCGGAATCCCGTATGGCGGTTCCATAAAAGGTATCGAAAATGAAAAATGCATCAGCCGGTCCGGTGCGGAAAGATCATTTATCCATCCGATGAATGGGGCATGGCGGAGTTCGATCGCTTCGTAGAGCATACGGTACAGCGCAAAAAAAACAGGGATTTGAATCACCATAGGCAGACACCCTCCCAAAGGATTGACCTTGTATGTCTTGTATAGCGCCATGGTTTCTTCGTTCATCTTTTTTTTATCATCTTTGTATTTTTCGCGAATCTGCGCCATCAACGGCTGAATCTTTTTCATTTCACTCATGGACTTGTAGCTTTTGGAGCCCAGGGGCCAGAGAACCGCCTTGATGATCAGGGTCAATACGATGATTGCTGCACCGTAATTCGGGATGAATCCGTGCAGAAAGTTCAATAGCTGCAGCAGGGGTTTTGCAAGAATATCAAAAAAACCAAAATGAATGGCCCGATCCAGTCCAATGTTGAGGCTGCTGAGGATGGACAGACTTTTGGGCCCCATGTAAACCTTATATGAATATTTTTGTTGGGCTCCGGAAGCAAGGTGTATCTCCGGCTCCTCAAGAGAGGTGTCGAGTCGGTTGTTTGTAAATGAAAGCCGGATATTGGCATCGGCCGGCGCCACCGGAACGATACTGGATAAAAAATATCGCTCTTCCAAGCAGGTCCAATCGATTCTGCCCGTGTACACATTTTTCTTTTCAATATCCTTGACTGCAATCTGTTCCAGTGTTTTGTTGACATAAATGCTGGGGCCTTCAAACCCATAGCTGTTTTTGGCTTCAACGAATTTACCGGTTAGAGACAGAGCCGGATGATCCTGAATTATTTTGCCGGAATCGTTCTTAATGATGATGTCCAGACCAATCAGGTATGAGTCCGGATAAAAGGTAAAATGTTTTTCAATCACGATGCCGGTAGAAGATATCCATTGAAAGGACACTTCCTGTGAAACGCCTTGAATATCGAGACTGTCGGCAGAGACAGTGGACAGAAATATCGCTTCATTGAAATCCGGTATGCTGTTGGACGTAAAAGATAGGTGAAGTGTACCAGTGCCAGGCAGACTGACCATTTCTTTGTTTGGAGCGTCGGGTTGAACGGATTCCCGATAATTCTTCAGAACAAAATGCTTAAAAAAAGCGCCTTTGTCTGAAATGCTCACCGAATACAGAGGCGTGTTTACCACAAGGTCTTTGGTTTTCTGAAAGGCCGGCAGTGATGTTTCCAGAATGGCGGATGCCGGGCCTGCGGCAGGCTTGTCTGCCGGCGATGGTGCTTCGGTGGGTGCCTGCACCGCTTGCTGCTGAGGCGGGGTATTATCCTGGAAAAAAAATCCCCAGATTGTAAAGACTAAAACAGAAAGCACGATTGCAATGAGTAAACGACCTTGTTCCATGATAACTCCCATGACCTCCCTCTGGGGGAAATCAGTTGATGACCCCATGCAAAACGGGGTGGAAATATTGATGCCATATCACGTGGATGAATAAAGTGGTAAAAAAGGGAAGATAATTCATGCTCAGGGAACGGGATCGTCGCCACCGGGGTTGAAAGGGTGGCATTTCAACAAGCGCCTGCATGCCATCGCCCCGCCCTTCAATGGGCCGTATTTCTGGATTGCCTCGGAAGTATACGCAGAACACGAGGGATAAAACCGACAGCACGGCCCCAGAAAAGGTGAAACAGCAATCTGATACACCGTGATCGCAAAATTGATAAGATGTCGAATCGTATGCAACCCTATTGAAATCCGATCGCCGAAACAACCTGTATCGCCGCGCCGGCGGTTTTTACGAATTTAGCGAACAAGCTTTCTAACATGGTGACAGTCTGTTGGAAAGTAAGAGAAGAGGCCGGCTTTTTGGCGATTACATGAATATCCCAGGACACTGGCAATGCTGCACTGTGAAGGCGATAATACTCCCTGATGCGCCGCTTTACCCTGTTTCGAGTTACAGCATGACCTACTTTTCGTGACACCGTAATTCCGATTCGGAACCTGCCGGATATTCCACGCTTATATACCAGTATAAACCCAGGGCTGTGCATCACCTTTCCAAGGGAATAAAACGCCAGGAATTCATGCCGTTTGAGAATACGGTCTGTTTTGGGAAAAGATAACGGCTTCAATGAAATGCTGCGACAGCGCATGGAAGGCGTACTCCAGAAGGAACCCCCTTCAAAATAAGGATTTTTAAACCGTCAATCGTTTACGGCCTTTAGCTCGCCTGCGATTGATCAACTTGCGGCCTTCCTTGGTAGCCATGCGCGACAAAAAGCCATGGGTCCGGGATTTTTTGATTTGACTGGGCTGATAAGTTCTTTTCATATAAAACGTATCCTTTTATAAAATGAATTTTTATCTATTATGAGAATAATCTACCTCGCTGTTTATCACTATAACCCTTTCAATTAATCACAATATCGTTCTCAAGTCAATATAATTTCATTCCGCTGAGTTTTCGAAAATTGTGCTTGCAATTTTCATCCGAATCGGTCTATAAAACACAATCAAAAGGTCATTGGGATGTGATCCATTACTGCTAAACGGCCTTGATAAATTGATGAAGCTGCTATTTACTTATTGACTTTTTTTATTTTTCATTATAGTAGCGCTTTCATTACGGGCCGTTAACTCAGTCGGTAGAGTATCTGCCTTTTAAGTAGAGAGTCGCTGGTTCGAGTCCAGCACGGCCCACCACCATATGCGTCCCCATCGTCTAGCCCGGTCCAGGACATCGGCCTTTCACGCCGACGACAGGGGTTCGAATCCCCTTGGGGACGCCAATTATTTCAGGTAGTTATAGAAACAAAAAATATTTTTACACCCCGGACACAAGATCCGGACACAAGACCTTCGGAGATCCAATCTCTGAGGGTCTTTTTTTTAACTGTTTACTGCCACCGAAAACGGAATCACTTCCGCTGGTTTCTTGAATCCTTCCTCCAGGGCACTCCGGGTATCTTC
>CAJBLH010000071.1 GCA_903953895.1 uncultured Desulfobacteraceae bacterium
CGTTCATGCACCGGGTGGTCAATGGCGGCGGCGCCATCGACCGGGAATATGCCATTGGCAGCGGCCGGATGGATGTGTGCATCCGGTATGGAGACGTAACGCTTGCAATTGAGCTGAAAGTCTGGCGGGACGGCGAGCCGGACCCCTTATCCAGAGGCCTGGAGCAGATCGATGGATATCTGGGGGGATTGTTTCTGAATACCGGCTGGCTGGTGATCTTTGACCGCAGAAGCGGTCAGCCCCGCATCCATGAACGGACATTTACGGAGTCCGCCATAACGCAATCCGGCAGGGACATCACCGTGATACGGGCATAACTCGACCAGAAATAAAATCTATCCCGCCACATCGAACACCCGAAACCCCTGGTTGCCGAAGCAGTAAATAACATGCAAACTGATTACAGCTTCGGGATACTGGGTTTTCAGACCTGCTGCATATCCCCGGATCTGTTCTGTATCCGCTTTTTGAAGTGTAAAGTTCTCGACCGTCGTCTTCATTTTGCCAAGCTCGGCATTGGAATAATACTTGAATTCGATCACCCACCGTCTTCCCGCAAACTTTTCATGAAACTTACCGATAAACTCCAGATCGCTTTTGCCCTGGGGGTAAGAGCTTTCTACCGTAAACGCCAGCCAGGAAGACAGATACCGGCTGCACAGCTCGTAAAACGTGGTGCGGTAAAAGTTTTCGTTTACCTGTGCAAATATGGCCTCCGGTAGTTGAGACACATACTCGCGCCAGTATCCGGCAAACAGGCTTTCAATATCCGGCTGCATCACAAACGATTCCATGATTTCGGTAAACCGGGTGGAGACATCGATATGGTGCAATTCGTTAAAATATTCGATAAATATCTGGCGCATGTTCAGGTTGGGAAGCTTCAGGTAAAAATGATCCTGTATCGTCAGCATCCCCAGATAATAAAAGGATATCGGGAAAAAGCCCTTGTCGAAAAACTGCTTCATGTCAAATTTGGTGATCAGAAAATTGCGGTCATACCGGATGGCGTTGTGGGTAACCAGCTTGTCCACAAATTCTTCGGTGCTGCCCGGATACGACGTGGTAATGCGCCGGACCCAGGACAGATCGGTCCGGAGATTCAGATCGGTTAAAAACTCCGGCGCTTCCTTGTATCGACAATAATGGTTTAAAAAATAGGCCAGAAGCGTTGGATTATAAACTGCTTCACTGGTGGAGGATGCAAAGTGATAACCGTTGTAATGGGTGAGCAGGATCGATTCGATATATTGCCGCTGGGGGGCTGAAATGTCATAATCCAGGCAGATATCGCTCAGAAGGCTGTCAACTTCGGGTTGCGTAAACCCCAGCATGGGTTCAAACGTTTTATCCAGCGTGATGAAGCTTGCGATATTAAATGCCGATGCCAGCTCATCCATGGTCACGGGCAGCACACCTGTGATAAAGATATTGGCGATGGCCCCGGTTTTTCGGCCTTCTTTCAGGGTTTTGAAAAATGTTTTCAAAAAGCTGTCATCGCCGGTAAGCTGGTGGTAAAGATGATCTTTTCTGCCCGTGATAAGCTGATTGGCGAAATTGTCGTATTCGTCGATGATGACATACAGCGGCGGTAGATGATTCATCGCAATCCAGTCAAGCAGGCTTTCAAGATTGGCGGATGCTTCATTCTGCACATTGATTGACGCCATGGTGGAAACGGATTCCGTGTAGCGCTGAATCAGCCGATTCATTTTGATATGGCAGTGATGATTGAAATTCTTTTGAATCAGTTTGACATCATCCCCTGGATAAATAACAGAAAAATCCAGATGCAACACCAGAAAAGTGTTTTTAAGCGGCGTTGGGTTGTTCCCGATCCAGGTATTGCCGAACAGCTCTTCGAACCGGTCTTTCAGGTGAATGCTGTAATAACATTCCAGAATCCGGCACCACAGGGATTTGCCAAACCGCCGGGGGCGAAGAAACACCGGATTTTCGACTTCCTCCAGTCGTTCTATGTATTGGGTTTTATCGATAAAGTAGCCATTTTTGGCAACAATCTCCTCGTAATTGGCCACACCATATAACATGCGTTTTTTCATCGAAGTCCTCTCTATGGAAATGGGTAAGGCGTTAAGCTTCATCGCTCTGGGGAGATGGCGATCATTGGTAACAGTTCACAGCCCCTCCCGACCAGAGGTGACTGGAGAGAGGAACACTCTTTGAATTCACAGTATTTCCCCCCTCCCGACCTCCCCCCGCTGGGGGGAGGAGTTTGTGACATCAAACACCCGATACCCCTGATTGCCAAAGCAGTAGATGACATGCAAGCTGATTCGGGCTTCGGCATACCGGGTCTGCAACCCGGCTGCGTATCCCCGGATCTGTTCCGTATCCGCTTTTTGAAGTGAAAAATTCTCGATGGTCGTCTTCATTTTGCTCAGCTCGGCATTGGAATAATACTTGAATTCGATCACCCACCGTCTTCCGGCAAACTTTTCATGAAACTTGCCGATAAACTCCAGATCGCTTCTGCCCTGGGGGTAAGAGCTTTCTACCGTAAACGCCAGCCAGGATGACAGATACCGGCTGCACAGCTCATAAAATGTCGTGCGGTAAAAGTTTTCGTTTACCTGCGCAAATATGGCCTCCGGCAACTGAGACACATACTCGCGCCAATAACCGGCAAACAGGCTTTCGATATCCGGCTGCATCGCAAACGATTCCATGATTTCGGTAAACCGGGTGGAGACATCGATATGGTGCAACTCATTAAAATATTCGATAAATATCTGGCGCATGTTCAGGTTGGGCAGTTTCAGGTAAAAATGATCCTGTATCGTCAGCATCCCCAGATAATAAAAGGATATCGGGAAAAAGCCCTTGTCGAAAAACTGCTTCATGTCAAATTTGGTGATCAGAAAATTGCGGTCATACCGGATGGCGTTGTGGGTAA
>CAJBLH010000072.1 GCA_903953895.1 uncultured Desulfobacteraceae bacterium
AAATTCATTTCGCAAGGCAGCAGGGAGGAGATTATACTGTCGTATATCTCCGACCGATAACTGCGAAATTATTTTTCGTAAAGTCTATAATAAAGGAGTTGTAATTATGCAACAAATTCAAATATCAGAAGAGGCGTTACCTATATTGAAAGCGGGTATAGGTTTCCAAAAAAGGCTGCTTTCCATGAAAGCTGAAAATTACCTGACTCGTCTGAAAGGTTTTGAAAAAAAGTTTAGCATGGAAAGTGATAAATTTTTGAAGAACTTCGAGGATGGTATATTAGGAGATGATGCAGAGTGGTACGACTGGCTCTTTGTTTATGAGGCATATAATAAAGCAATCCAGAAAAAACGCATATTGGATGGGCTATCTTTATGATTGCCTAATATTTTAAGAGTGTAAAAGAGGAAATCAACGGCAATGGTTTTGTGGAGTTTGCGGAATGGGTCACTCTTTTCCCATCAAATCCAACAATCACTGGTGCATTTCCTGATCTTCGGGAGGCAGCGGCTCTCGGTCGGACATCAAAGCATCCATCAACTCGCGGGCCGGCCCGGTTGTCCGGGATTTGAACCAGCTTCGAACCGTCTTTTCATGAACCGGCTGCCCCCGGTGGGTGAGGTCTCCGCTTCTGGCGTCACTCAACAGACTCCGCAAGGCATCGAGGGCGGCCAGGGCTTCCGGGGATGGCGTGATCAGCCGCACGTGCCGCTCGCTCAGTTGTTGCAGATACTGGCAGACTTTTCTGGCGCCGGTCGGGATGTGCAGTCGGGGATGGCGCACGAGAACCCGTTTCACGGTTTTTCCAGGGGTGTCGTCGTGAAGGAGCCGCCGCAATTTGTTGGCGAGGATGCTCATATTTTGTTGGCTGCACAGGGAAATCCCGATATCCCCATCCGGACAGGCGATCACGATATCCACACCCGGATAGCTCATGCCGTCTTTTTCCCGGCATCGGTCATCCCGGATATGGAAGAGGGACGGCAGCACACCTTGCAGCAGTTCATCCGTTTCTTCGGGCGAGATGCGCCGGGTGCAGGCGGATTTTTCCCGGGCGTTCCATTCGTTTTGCAGAAAAGCATTCACCGGCTGATCCGGTTCCTGATATTCCGTCTCCGGGGATGATTCCCTGTTGTGAATATTGTCGAATAGCTCGGCACAGCAAGACAGGATGGCCCGGCAGGTCTTTCCGTTTTCATCGACAAGATCGGCCAGCCTCGGTTTCATAATCTGCAACAGGGCTTCCTTGTCCGACTGGCTGTCTGGCAGGGAGTTGATCCGGGAGGACATCACCTGCATCGCCTCGTCCCTTTTCAAGGGAACGATGCTCGTCTTGTGGCAGGATATGGCGTCGAAATCCGGAACGGCCACGGCTTCTTTGAGTTCGCCCAGAAAAGACGACTGGATGCTGATGACGAGCAGCAGGTTCGATGTTTCGTCATGCAATGTGCGCACAGCCTGGCCGAAACGAAATATCCCTTCGATATCCTGGGGATATCGCTGAAGGGCTTCGATCTGGTCGAAACACAGAACCACCGGGATGGACGGCCCGGCCAGACGGCACAGTTCCAAAATCATTTCCCGGGAGATATCTTCGGGATCATCGGTGTCATCCGGTGGATGGAGCGCCAGTTCGGCATATCTGGATTCGGGCAGCGGATGACCTTTGAACCAGTCCCGCACTTCCCGAAGATGGCGCCCACATATCAGCAGTTGAATGGCCCTGCAGAGGTTCGGTGAGAGTCGGGATTCCGCTTGAATGATGCCGGTCATCACATCCAATTCTTTGGTGGAGATGATATTTTTTCGGCACAACACATACAGCCGGCGCAGGAAAATGAGTTCCAACTGAGATCGGTTGTTTCGGCTGTGTCTGGACAGACTGTCGATGAAACTGCTGCGCAGATGCCTCCAGAACCGTTTGGGGCTGGTGTGCAGACGGACATATCCGAATATGTGCAGATGGGGATGGGAGTGCGTGTATTCCATGAGACGATGCAGCACATGGGTTTTCCCGCTGCCGGTTTCACCGTAAAGAAGTACCGAGGAGCTGTGTCCCTGGATTCGAACGGTATCGACGGCATCGCAGCAGACGCGGAAAGCGCCGGAATGGATTTCGGGGATGTCGGCCCCCCCGGAATGCCACGGATCGGCGACAATCCGGTTTCGAAAGGGGTTGATCATCCGCGGAATCCTTCACGCAGGCCGATCATGACGAAATAGTCGCCCTGACCGTCGAATGCCGAAAACAATTGATCCATCCCGGTACCGTGGAACTCAGCACCGTGATAAAATTTCGTCGGAAAGCTGTTCATAGGATCGGGCGCCCTCCGAGTCTCTGGCGTACTCGATGCCCGGTGCGCCGTGACGGGCTGCCCTGGCCAGAACCGCATTGGATGGAATCACAGTATCGAAAACCTTCTTGCCGTAGAGATCTTTCATCTCTTTCATGCACGCCTCCGATTCCTTCGTTCGGCGGTCGTACATGGTTCCGAAATATCCCAGGATGTCAATATCGGGGTTGAGCCGTTTCGCCACCCCCTTAACCAGACGGTTCATATCATCGATGGCCTTTGTACTCATGTAATCGGTTCTGAAGGGAACGACCGCAAAACGCGCCGCACAGAGTACGTTATACAAGAGCAGGGATGCAACCGGCGGCGCATCGATGACAACCGCATCGTAGGTATTCAGATTGTCCTGAAACTTTTCACTCAAACGCTGTTCTCTGCCCACCTGCCCCTCCAGCCTGGTATCCAACTCGGACAGCGTGCCGGTTGAAGGAACAAGATACAGGTTTTCCCAGTGGGTTTTACAGACGACATCCCGGAGTACGATATCCGGGTCCAACAGCAGATCGTAGGCTGTAAGCTCCAGATTCTTGAAATCCAGTCCCAGATGCAGCGAGGCGCCGGTATGGGGGTCCATATCCAGTAAAAGGGTGGTCAATCCTCTTCCCGCAAAGCATGCAGCGATATTGACAGCAGATGTCGTCTTGCCAACCCCTCCCTTCAGTGAGGTTACGGCAATAACTTTGGTCAACTTCATAAGGTGTTCCCTTTCTTCCATGAACGATTCTGCTTCCCCATTCATTTCGGCGAAATGCCGGAGAATCCAAACGGTTCTGTAAGATTATTTCTCTGAATATTTATATAGACTTTCAGAAAATTCATTTCGCAAGGCAGCAGGGAGGGAATAGGCCTTTTTCGGCCATTCCCGACCGATAACGCAGCGAAATTATTTTTCTGAAAGTCTATAGGATGCTTTAATAAAATACTCACCCAGATCATACATGGATCTGGCAATGGCTGATTTGTCGTGTTTCAGTACAAAGGGCTCCTGCGTGTTCAATGCTTTTTCAACACGCCAGTCTTTTTTCATGGCGCCGATCTCAATCAAATCCAGACCCAGAAACTGTTTTGCGACCGCCTTCAGTTTTTTCGAAGTTCCGGTTCGCTCCGATTCCTCTTGATACTGATTGATGAACAGCAGGGGTACACGGGTGGCATCCCTCTGATGAAGTACCTTAAGAATGGCATAGGCATCCAGGATAGCTGTTTTTCCCGGTGTCGTAACGATGACAGCCGACTCCGATGCGGCCAGAAAACTCACCACGGCATCGGCTATACCTGCGGCCAGATCAACGATCAGGAAATCGCCATATGCTTCGATCTCCTTGAATTGACTCCACAGCGTGCTGGACTGAGGGTCTGTAAGATTGGCCAGTTTCTCAACACCCGAACCACTCGGAATCACCAGCAGACCTTCGGGCCCTTCCAGAATAATTTCCTCCAGTCGTTTCTCTCCGTCGATGACATGCTCTAAATTAAACTTCACACCTTTCAGTCCTAGCATGAAAGTCACGTTTCCAAGACCCATATCCCCATCCATCAGGACAACCTTCTGCTTCAAACGGCAGAGCGCCAGGGAGAGATTGATGGCCACGGTCGTTTTTCCGACCCCGCCTTTGCCACTGGCAATTGCAATCGTATAGAGCTGCCTCCGCCTGCTTTTTTTGGAGACCAGGCCGCTCAAAGACACACGTTCCTTCATTGCATATCTTTTCTATCTTGTATCATTGACATAAACACCTTTCCTCAACAGGAAATGGAACCCCCTGACCTGAATGGGGAGCGGCCAAGGATGAGCGCTAACGTGTGGCAAATGTCTTCATCAGGTCACGGGAATCATCGATGGATCGAATGCAGGAGGAGACCTTCGCGATGGCGACCAAGCTGCTGCTCATCTCTTTCATGAGGCTTTCAACCTGGTTTTCCATCTGGCTTCGGTATCTGATAATTTCATCCAGATAGGTCTTGAATCTGAGGAGAGACCGCATTCTCACCTGTAATTCCAGATCGTCGATGGGTTTGCTCAAAAAATCATCGGAACCCAGCTCGATGGCCCTGATCCTTTCATCTCTTTGAGAGGATGCAGTCACCATAACAACGGGTATCAGTCTGGTTCCCTCCTCTTCTTTTATTCTTTTAAGTACTTCAAGTCCATTCATTTTAGGCATGGTGATATCCAGCAGCACCAGGTCCGGATTATATGCATTGACCGCCTCAATCGCTTTGACACCATCTTCGGCCAGCAACAGCCGATAACCTGAATTTCCGAGCAGCCCTTCCAGTATCTTTCGGGATACGATGTCATGGACGGCGACAAGAATGAGCGGTGATTGATCCATGTGAAAAACTCCTCAATCAACAAAAGAAATGGCAACTAAACACATTTCAGCCCCACAGGACATTTTCCTCTTCCATGGCACTGGGGACAGCGCTGCTGCCTGTATCGGAAACGCTTTTCGGAACTTCCGGCGCCCCCTCTTCCGGGGGTTTTTCGGTTTTTGCTTCCGGCTCAGCAGCCGTTGCATGGTCAACGGACATGACGGCGCTGATCAGTGGCTTCAGACTCTCAATCATGTACTTGAGTGTGTCGTTTTCTTCACCGAGCTGCGCGCCTGGTTTTATGGCCAGACCGGCGGATTCAGCGTACTCGGAACGGCAATGGGTCTCTTTCCAGTCTCTGTTTTTCCTTTCAACCACTTCCTTTGCCAGGGCCATATAGTCGTCTGCCGCATTGGAGGAAGGCGCATATTCAAAAATATTGTTGCCTTTCAGAGGAGCTTCGGCCAGCTTGGTATTGACAGAGATCACCGTTCCGAAAAGCCCTTCTTTGAAAAGGCTGGTCATTTGCTGCAATATGAACGAACTGAGTTTGGTCCGTCGATCGAACATGGTGCATAAAATCCCGGTCACCCGAATGGAATGCCGCATCCTTTTCTGAATCACATGAACGGCGTGCAGCAACTGATCGATTCCCTCAAGGGCGAGGAACTGGCTCTGAATGGGAATGATGATTTCATTGCAGCAGAACAGCGCGTTCAGTACCAGCAGACTGATCCCCGGTGTGCAATCGATGATAACGTAGTCGTACCGTTCTTCGATCTCTTCCATCTTTTCCTTCAGAATCAGCTCTCTTCCCATTTCGCGGACCAGCTCCATCTCTGCTGAAACCAGCTTGCCCGAAGCAGGAATGAGCCACAGGGTATCCAGATTGCACTTGCGAATGACCGGATCGGGCTTCTGATCCGGTTTGGTCAGAATGTCGTACAGTGAAAGACGGATATCCTGCTGACTGATGCCACAGGAAGTAGTGGCATTGGCCTGTGAATCGTTATCGATTAACAGCACTTTATGGCCCAGCAAGGCCAGCGCGGCACCCAGGTTGATAGATGTGGTGGTTTTGCCCACCCCCCCTTTCTGGCTGCATATGGCGATTTTTCTTACCATTGATTTCCTTTCGAAGTATATATGATTACCCGGGCCAATGGTCATTTACTGCAACAGGTCATCTGGTAAATGTATCATCGCTGCCTGCTGATATTGACAGGCGTAATACGCATGTTGCATGCCAACATGAAAATTAATTATAACAATCTAATATAATGATAAAAATTGATATCATACGTTTTGCTGATTTAACAAGTTATCGGAATTGGGTATGGCAAGGATGCCTTAACTGGTACATCAACGCCCTATTAATAAATGGCTATCAATCGCACGCCCAATATGTTTGAATGGATATCGAATGGGTGAATTCGGTTGCTCACCGGAAGGATTTCAGTTAACAATACCCTGCATGCAAGCTGTTTTTTTTGTAGCGTTTACAGAGAAATGTCAAGATCGGTTGGCTGGTTTGCTTGGCGACACATAGCGACCTGTCACCAGACAGTCGCATCCGTAACAAGTCATCCATCACGAGATGGGAGGAACCGCATTCATGAAAACATTCTGCACGGAAGGCCCGGTGGATCCGGCACGCAATTATTTCGTCAGCCGAAAATCGCTGTTGAAGCAGGGGCTGGCGAAAGTCGATGACTGGCGGTATTTCACGCTGTTTGCCCC
>CAJBLH010000073.1 GCA_903953895.1 uncultured Desulfobacteraceae bacterium
CAGCCATGCCACTTCCCTGGCAAATCCGCCGGCGCCGTATATTGCTATCTGGTTCATTATTGTTCCTTACGCACGCTTCACTCAAGCCGCTAAGCTCGCCATGACATCATATTCGGTATTTCTTGTCCGCAGGATTTTTCCAACCTCTTCAACCACCAGGGATATTTCTCTGCCTTTGGCCCTTAATATATCACAACAAATGGGCGTGGCTCATCAGCTCTTTCATATCCGGGTTTTTTTCGGCAAAGTTTCTCAGCACATCAACCACGCGATAGAGTGTAATCATGTTATCCCGAATATCCTGTGTGCTGCCAACCACCTCTTCTCTTGCCACCTTTCTGGCGGTTTTCAGCACACTGCGCCGATCCCACCATGCAAATCCGAACACTGCCGTAAACAGGGATGTGAAAATCGCAGATAGCGTGTAAAACATATTGGTCATTTGCTCGAACCGTTTGTCCACCTGCTCGAATCGTTTGTCCACCTGCTCGAATCGTTTGTCCACCTGCTCGAATCGTGCATTCATATCGGAACGCAATTCCTCGAGCCGTTTATCCATCTGCTGCATAAAGACCGTCTGGGTTGCCTCCAGGCGCACCAGTCTTTCGCGATCGGCCTGTGTGAAATTGTCCTCGGCCCAGACAGGCGACACAACACCGGCGATCAAAAGACAACTTATCATCCCGCATATAGACATTTTGACACAAGTCATCATCAACCTCCTGTATTTGATGTTTCGTTTGGTATTGAATTTACTGAAAGTCTATAGTTTAACCCCTTCCCGGTGGTTGTCAATGCGATTCCCGCCGAGTGGCGCTGAACCAGCGCCTTCCTTCTTAGCGCCTTTGCATCTTTGCGTGACCCATAAACTCCGGCATTGTCGTGTCATCTTCAGAATTGATCCCCTCCCGCTGCACCACTTTCAACACCGTCATCAAAATGATCCGTAAATCCAGCGCCATTGACCCGTGATCCACATACCACACATCCAGCCGGAATTTCTCTTCCCAACTGATGGCGTTCCGTCCGTTCACCTGGGCCCAGCCGGTGATCCCCGGCTTTACCGCATGCCGCCGGGCCTGCTCGGGCGTGTACCGGTCCAGATACTGCATCAAGAGTGGCCGCGGCCCGACAATGCTCATATCGCCTTTAAGTACATTCCAGAATTCCGGCAGCTCATCGAGACTGGTGCTGCGCAGAAACCGCCCGATCCATGTCAGTCGATCCGCATCCGGCAGCAGACACCCAGCGGCGTCACAGCCATCGGTCATCGTGCAGAATTTGATCATCCCAAACGGCCGGCCGTCTTTCCCCGGCCGTAACTGTCTAAAGAATATCCGATTTCCCTGACAAACTCGAATTGAAAGCAGAATGATCCAAATCAGCGGAGAAAGGATCATAAAAGAAGCACCGGCCATCACGATATCAAATAATCGTTTCATCACCATCATACCCTTTTTAAATCCTACCCCGTTGCTTGAGATATTTTATACAATCACCCATGCATTAACATCCGAGCGCCGCACCACAAAGGCTTTGCTACTGTTTTTCAACTAGTTCTTGACCCATTTTATCTTCGATATATCTTCGGATATTTCTGTAAACGTCTATGATCTTTCCGACGGTTTCGGATAATGCGTTGATGGCTTCAATTCTTTCATAAATTTCATCCGGATATTCGTGGGCCAGATCGTTACGCAGCTCCCGCCATAGAGTCCATTCTTGCCGTGATGGAATCAACTCCAGACGCTCCAGGCGATTCAAAATATCAATGAACGGCTTTGAATCAACCTGTTCTCCAACAAGTGAAAGCATGAGCGGAAAAAGCTTTTCGCCCATTGTGTCCTGCAATTTCATAAATCGATAGATCAATTGATCCAGATAGGTTATATCATCATCAGAAAGATTTTCAATGTTCTCATTACTGAGTGGCAACACCCGTTTGGAATGTGCAAGGGCGTGGCTGATCCGCGCTATATGAAGTTCACACTCTCCAACGATCATCTGCCATCTTGCATGCTTCAGTTTCTTCATAACTCCACCCCGGTTAATAATGCATTCCGAACAATCTGTCGCGAATCGTTTGGGGCGGCCAGGATGACATCAATTTTTTGATCGCCGATCTCGTTTTTCAGGGCGGATCGAAACGCCAGTTTTTTTAAATAGGGTGACTCAAGTGGTCCGCCGGGTAAAATAAGCAGATCGATATCCCCTCCCCGAAGGAGATCATTCACACGAGATCCAAACAAAATAACCCTGGCGTTGCTACCAAAGAACTGATTTGCGACATAAATGATCATTTTCTGTTCGTGCGCCGATAATCGCATCATCATCCCGCTGCAATAAAGTTTACCTTGAAAATAATCACCACCTTATTATCTCCTCCCTGCTGCCTTGCGAAATAAATTTTCTGAAAGTCTATAGATATGCGATTCATCACGGCGCCACTGCCTTGAATAACCGCTCAAAGGACTCCACACCCGCCTGCTGAGACAGGTTGTCAGCATAAAATGCTTTGGCGCACCTTCCCATTGCGTTACGTTTTTCCAGGGGCGCGGCATAGAGGGCAATCGCGGCATCGGCAATACTGCGAGGGTCTTCCGGAATACAGCAGATACCGGCATTCGCCCGGCGCACCAGATCCGCCGCATCACCCCGGACACCCATCAGAATCGGTTTTCCAAAGGCCATATATGCCTGGGTTTTTGAAGGAATCGTTATGGAAAACAACGGATCATCTTTTAAATGCACCAGCAGGACATCGGCTTGATCTAGTATCTTTCCGATTTCGGTCATCGGTCGTTGTGGCAGAAAGGAGACATTGGACAGACCCAAGTTCCCGGCTTTCTGTTTCAAACACCCCACTTCAACGCCGCCTCCCACAAAAACGAACTGAATATCCGGGTACGGATGCCGAAGCAGTTCCGCAGCTTCAAGAACCGCATCCAGCGCCTGAACTGTACCCATGGCGCCGGCAAATACGATCTTGAAAGAGCCGGTAATTTTTTCTGAGGGAGCCGATTTATCGCCGGCAAGTGCGGTTTCATCACACCAGTTATAGATGACGGAAACATTTTCGGGCGGTATCCCCATATCCGCCAGTTTTTTCTTGAACCCGGGAGAAAGGACAACACAATGCGAGGCCTGTTTGTAAATGAATCGGCAGCATCTTTCCAGAATCTTCAACAAAAAGAAACTGTGCATCATCCCAGAATTGATGACCGAATCGGGCCAGATATCCTGAATG
The DNA here is from genome assembly GCA_903953895.1 of uncultured Desulfobacteraceae bacterium. GTDB lineage: Bacteria > Desulfobacterota > Desulfobacteria > Desulfobacterales > Desulfatirhabdiaceae > RAAP-1. The sequence continues at coordinate 3,248 of CAJBLH010000073.1, forward strand.
TCATAGACCACCGGGCAGCCATACAGCAAACGCAGCAGACCGGCTGCCGGCCCCAAGGTCACCAGATTATACACATAGATGATGTCCGGTTTTTTGATCAACAATGGCCCTATCAATGCCGAACTCAGACCAAAGCTGAGATAATTCACCATCCTTCTGATCCCGGAACGGTCATGGCTGGGATACAGAGCCACCCGGTTCACCCGGATGCCATCGATTGTTTCGCGTTGCCACAACCCAAGCCGGTATCCGGGATACAGCTTCCCCCCGGGATAGTTGGGAAATCCGGTCAGGACTTCTACGTCATGCCCTCTGTCTTGAAGTGCTTGGGCAAAAGGCAGCCCTTTAAAAAACGGTTCCGGCTGAAACCACTGGCTGAGAATCAAGATTTTCACTAGCTGTAATCCCTACTTTTTTATAACCGGAACAGGTCTGATTCTGTAATTCGAGCATACATGCTATAGACTTTCAGAAAATTCATTTCGCAAGGCAGCAGGGAGGGAATAGGCCTTTTCGGCCATTCCCGACCGATAACGCAGCGAAATTATTTTTCTGAATGTCTATATAGACATATGGTTCGCGTTATGAATATGATCATGGTGTTTTACGCCACACCACCCGGTTCACATAATCCGTATAGCTTAAAATGATCCGCACCACTTTTTCCGATACATTGGGCATCTGATAATCCGCAACCATTCTCAGTTTTCTCTCCGCCCCCCGCGCCTGGGTTTTCAGTATCGCCACCGCCTCTTTCACCCGCTGCCAGCTTAGCCCCACCATCATCACAGCACCTTCTTCCATGCCTTCGGGCCGTTCATGGGCATCCCGGATATTTAACGCCGGAAAGTTCAGAATTGAAGATTCCTCTGTGATCGTGCCACTGTCGGACAGCACCACTTCCGCATTCATCTGCAGCTTGATATAATCGTTCAGTCCGAAAGGTTTATGAAGTTCCACAATCGCCGGCAATGCTATGCCATCCTGCACCAGCCGTTTCCGGGTTCGGGGATGGGTGGTCACAATTACCCGGCGGCCATATTCGGATGCCAGTCCATTTAAAATGGTAATCAACCCCTTGAAATTGACATCTGAATCCACGTTCTCTTCCCGGTGACAGCTCACCACGAAAAATTTCTGCGATTCAAGCTGAAGCTGCGCTAAAATATCCGATGCCATAATTTTTGGCAAACAGTGATGCAGCACTTCGTACATGGGGCTGCCGGTCTTGATGATCCGCTCCGGCGGGAAGCCTTCACGCAGCAGATATTCCCGGGCAATATCGCTGTAGGGCAGATTGATGTCGCTGATATGATCAATGATTCGGCGGTTGATCTCTTCGGGAACCCGCTGATCAAAACAACGATTCCCGGCTTCCATGTGAAAGACGGGAATCTTGCGCCGCTTGGCCGGGTAAGCAGCCAGGCAACTGTTGGTATCGCCCAGAACCAGCAAGGCATCCGGGGTCTCCTTGGCGAGTACATCATCCACCCGGGCGATAATTCGCCCGACGGTTTCGCAGGCGGTTTTACCGGCGGCATCCAGGAAATAATCGGGTTTTCGGAGTTCCAGATCGTCAAAGAACACCTGGTTCAGCTCATAATCGTAATTCTGGCCGGTATGGACGATGATCTGGGTCAGATAGCGATCCAGGGCAGGCATGATGCGGGATAGGCGGATAATCTCCGGTCGGGTGCCGATGATGGTCATTACTTTTAGGTGAGTCATATTAAAACCTTTTTAGCCACGAATAAGGCAAGTTACATTAACCAGCCAGAAGATGGAATAGGCCTTTTTCGGCCATTCCCGACCGATAACGCAGTGAAATGAATTTTCTGAAAGTCTATATTTTTTTTTCAATAAACGTATCCGTTTTATCCCTGTCAAACACCTCATCCGCCCAGAACAGCACCACCATCTCCGTCTTGCCGACATTTTCAATCGAATGCGTGTACCCTGGCGGAATATCCACCGCTTTAAACTCCCTCCCCGAAACCCGATATTCAATAACTTTTCCGTTCAGAATATGCCGAAACCGAATTATCGCATCGCCTTCCAGCACCATGAATTTTTCCACCTTGCTGTCGTGGTAATGGTTTCCCCTGGTAATTCCGGGGCGTGTTCGGGACACAAAGATCTGCCCCACATGCGGCGATTTCATGAATTCCGCCAGCACCCCCCGATCATCACTAACCTGCTTCAAGGTATAACCGAAATTATCTTCCGCAAGATATGACAGATACGTGGCATACAGCGCCCGGATAAATGGTTGTGAAAAATCCGGCAGATGCAAGCTGGTTCGCACATCCCGGAAAGAATGAATCGTTTCAGCCAACCTGCCCAGACTCACCCGATACGACGGCAGTTGCGCCGCAAACCGAAACCCCGTGTCGCCCAACCCGTCCAGTTCCTTAACAAAGGCCGCCACCACATCATCAATATAGGTCAGTTCCAGCTCATTTAGCGGATCGGATATTTGAATCGGCAGACCATGTGCGATATGGTGACAAAATGTAGCCGTTACCGAATTATAATCAGGACGGCACCATTTACCGAACAAATTCTTGAACCGATACGCCACGCACGAGGCACCGGCCTCCCCGGCAAATCGCCGCAGCACCTCCTCTGCATTCCGTTTGCTGACCCCATACGGATTGTTCAACTCCGCCTGAATGGAGGATGACAGCACAATCTTGGGCCGTCGCCCTGATTTCAGCAGCTTACGGCAAATTTCTTCCGTAGACCCCGTGTTTCCAACATGAAATTCCTCCGCCACCTGGGGCCGGTTCACCCCGGCCAGATGAAAAATCACATCTGCCCGCCGCAGCCCTTCGTCCAGCACCGCCACATCGTTTCCCAGATCATATTCGTAAAGGGTCAGACCCTCGAACCGTTTCAACCGGGCAACCAGATTCCGACCCACAAATCCTTTAGATCCAGTTATTAAAATATTCATGGCTTTCCTTGAAGGAACTACAACTTTTCAAATCGCCTCCCGTACAATCTCCAGCTTCATCAGCAACGCGCACATACCCGCCACATCCAGCCGCCGCGTATTGTGGGAATTATACGCCTCTGCCGCCGACACTTCCTGCGCCCCTTCCGTGAAATAACACGCATAATTCAAATCCCGGCAATCCGCCGGCACCCGGTAATATTGCCCCATATCCTCGGCCTTGGCCATCTCTTCCCGGTTCAGCAGCGTTTCATACAGCTTTTCCCCATGCCGCGTTCCGATAATGCGAACCGGGCTATCGGCCTTCATCAGCATTTTAAGCGACAAGGCCAGCGTCTCGATCGTGGCAGCCGGCGCCTTCTGCACAAAGATATCCCCAGGGTTTCCGTGAATAAATGCATACACCACCAGATCCACCGCATCCTCGATGGTCATCATGAATCGGGTCATGTTCGGGTCTGTCACAGTCAATTCCTGGCCTGCCTGAATCTGCTGGATAAACAGCGGAATCACCGACCCCCTGCTGGCCATCACATTGCCATACCGGGTTCCGCAGAAAATCGTGCCCCTGTCCCCGTACATTCTGGCCTTGGCCGACATCAGCTTTTCCATCATGGCCTTGGATATGCCCATGGCATTGATGGGATAGACGGCCTTATCTGTACTCAGAACGATCATATTTTTCACGCCGCAGGCCATGGCTGCATTCATCACATTTTCCGCTCCCAGCGCATTCGTACGCAGCGCTTCCAAAGGAAAGAACTCACAGGACGGCACCTGCTTCAGGGCTGCGGCATGAAATACATAATCCACCCCCTGCATGGCCGGCAGAATGCTGTCCTCATGGCGGACATCGCCGATATAAAACCGCACCTTGGGGTTTTTCAGCGTCGTACGCATATCCTCCTGTTTTTTCTCATCGCGCGAGAAGATGCGGATCTCTGCAATATTCGTATCCAGAAACCGCTTCAGCACGGCATTGCCAAAGGTGCCGGTTCCGCCGGTAATCAGCAGCGTCTTGTCTTTGAACATTCGATATTATCCATTTTCAGTTGTCATTACCAATTGTATGATTCAGGCAAGACCATCACTGCCTCGGATTTCAGGAAAAGCCATCAAAAGGCTTTGGCCGAAGATACGATAGAATAAATCTTCCGCTACTTCACCTTGCACGATTCCCAGCTTACCCAAATCTTCACCGACCTTGTCAAGCTTTTTGATTGTCTTTCTCAGTTGTTCATCCGTTTTCTTTTGGGACTCCTTCAGTTCCAGTATCTGGGCATCCGTCCTGTTTTGGGATTCCTTCAAATCCGTCATACCTTTTCCGAATTCTTTGGTAAACGCTTCCAGATATCTTTCTACCCGATCCATTCTGGTTTCAAGGTTTTTATCTGACATATCTATCATTTCCCTCATAAATGGTGTCGAACATCTGGTTCTGATACGCATTTTGACCGACCCGTTGAACTCCCATATTGAAAAGATTGCCAAGCCCAGAACTATAGTGGACCCCAATTTTAGACGGCATAGTTTTTAGTCACGAATAAGCACGAATGAAAAACGGCTCATCGTGGATTGACGTGAAAGCCAGGTACGACCATCGTTTCGGTCGATTCGTTGAATGATTTTATTTGCCGCTGGTTCCCAAGCGCCAGCTTGGGAACCCAGTCGGGAAGCTCCCGCTTCCCGTGTTCATGTCATTTCTCGTGCAATCGAATCATCATGGAAAATGACACGAAGCTGGAGCTTCGTGGTGTCGGTTCCCAAGCTGGAGCTTGGGAACCAGCGGACTTGTGTTATTGTCACGCTAATCCACGATGAACCTGAAACAGTCATCGCGGACAACTGCCAGTCCGTGGTTTTGAACCTGATGCGCAGAGATTACAAAATACCTATCTCAGTAGTTCGTTTATTTCAACATCTGCAAATCCAAACTGGCGTAGTATCCTTAGCACATAGGCTGGCGAGAATTCTCGTTCACCCATGTCAATAGGTACTACGCGATTATTTCCATCAGCATGCCGAACATATAGCTTGTGATCACCCTTTCCTTCTCTATAGAATTGACATCCCCCTGATTCTATTAACCGAATGAGCTGCCTTGCTTTTAAGGACGGCATTTTTTTAAGCATGCAATGCTCTCATTTCCAATGGTTCCGATAATTCTTCTATCCCTTCTACAGTCAGGAATTCATGCAACTCCTTTATTGAAAGAGGCTCAGAATAAATATCTCTATTATCCTTTCGAATTGCTTCAATTGAGGCAATCGCGTCTCTCAGATTACTAATAGCGATATCCTTTGTATATCCCTGACCTACAATTCCATTTTCCAAGCATAAGGCGACCCAATATGGGCCGCTTCTTCTTAAAACTGTTGTATAAAAATCCATCACCATATTTCCTTGTACAGACATTTAGAAAAATAGTTTCGCAGCGTTATCGGTCGGAGATTGAACAGTATGATATCTTCCCTATCACTTGCATTTTTTGGCTAAAATATCATCGGCTGATATTTTCTCTGTGCAATCAATATTCGTCATACAATTCTTCCTCCATTTTTGTGGATTTCCAAAGCGTCACAAGATGGTAATACTCCCCCTCATTATCATTTCTGACTTCATATATGACTGAATAAAGTTTTCTTTTCACCCATTCAATTGCACGGAACTGTTCTGGGTCATCAGAACGACAATCAACATAATGTAAATGTGACCATATCTCCTGTACTTCAACAAAATCTATCTGCCGACGCGGATCAGATTTAAGCTTTCATCGCGTACGTCAATCAGGCCACAAGTATCCACAACCCAAGCCATCAGAGCGCATCCCCTTCTCTCAAATCCTTTCTACAAGTCATCACGGACAACTGCCAGCCCGTGGTTTTGAACCTGATGAGCGACAACATAAGATGAGACTCCCATCATATAAGCAATTTCATCCATCTCTTCCCGAGTGGTCTCCCTGCCTGCGAGCCGGCTTTGAATCAGTTCTGCAGGCGCTAAAAATTCGGCTGCAAACGCGCGGTTTCTTTTTTGTGTTTCTGTATTCGTTTCAAGAATGAGACTTGGCGATCCCGGCTGAAAAAAGTAATCGCACATCGCGCAACAAAAGGTAAATATCTCGTTTTCAGGCATGTTGCGCGGTTTAAGGACAAAACCCGGGCTGCCGTTCCGGTTCTCTCCGACCACGGCCTCCCCCCCTGTAAATATTTCAGATGGATAGACAGGATATTGA
>CAJBLH010000074.1 GCA_903953895.1 uncultured Desulfobacteraceae bacterium
TGCTGTTTACGGTGTTGTTCGGGCTGGGAATCCTTTTGATTTGAGATTAACGATCAGAGATTAACGATTAACGAATGGCCTACAGCTATATTCTAAATCTAAAATCGTTGATCGTTAATCTCTAATCGTTAATCAATTTTACAACTTCAAAAAGTTCTCAAGTATCTTGGCGCCAACCGTTCCACTTTTTTCAGGATGAAACTGGGTAGCGTAAAAGTTATCGCGGTGCAAAGCCGCGCTAAACGGATTGATGTAATTGCAAACGGCAGCAGTGTGTTCGCCAACAGCAGCATAATACGAATGCACAAAATAGACAAACTGATTATCGAGTGACGGATCGAAAATGCCACTTCTCAAGTCTGTGATGTTGTTCCATCCCATATGAGGCACCTTGGTCACGAATTCCATTCCCTGTTCAGGAATAAATCGTTTCACTTGTTCATCGAAAATTCCCAAACAAGGTGTGTCGTTTTCTTCGGAATAGCTGCACATGAGTTGTAATCCAAGGCAAATTCCCAATACTGGTTGTTTCAATTGCGGAATAAGTTGATCCAGACCTTCTTTTTTCAGGTAGGCCATCGTGGTACTGGCCTCTCCCACTCCCGGAAAAATCACTTTATTAGCAGCTTTAATTTTTTCGTGATCGCCTGTAATTTCAGCGTTTACGCCAAGCCGGAGCAAGGCATTATTCACCGATTCGATGTTTCCAGCGTTATATTTGATAATGACGATGCTCATGTTTATTTTCTATATTTTTCTGATCAATTCAATGACAATGAATGCTTTGTTGTTGTACCTTTATATAGATAATTCATGTCCGGCGCGTTCTTCTAACGGTTAGGAAACCGGTTTCTCAATCCGGAGATGGCAGTTCGATTCTGCTACGCGCTACAAGTCTATTTTAAAAGTTCAGCAATCACCTTTTTCATTTCCTGAAATTCTTCCTCTTTGTAAAGTCGCGTCATAAAGACAATCTTGCCGGTTTTATCGACAATCACATTTCGTGTGACACCAGCACCTTTTTCGGCAAACTGATAAAAAATACCACCTTTGGGGTCGAGGGCCAACGGATAAGTTATTGGAATCTGTTTGGCAAATTTCTCAACCACCTCTTTGGGTTCATCCAAATCGATACCATACAACGCAAAATTTGGATTGTCCTTGTATTTTTTCCAGATGTCGGCTTCGATGTGTGGCATTTCTTTCCGGCAAACCGAACACCAACTGGCAGTGAATTGGAACATCACTATTTTGCCTATTAAATCAGTAGTTTTTACTGTTTTCCCTTCGGAAGTGGTAAACGTAAATTCAGGAACCTGTTGCCCGATTTTTACAATGTATCCGTAATCAGCTGGAATTTCCTTTACTGGCTTTTGTGCCTGAAGAGTCGCTGCCATAAAAATTATAATAAAAACTAAATAATTAATAACTAATACGTTAAATGTCCAATATCAAATATTCAAAGCTTTTTTCTCCTCCTCCTTTGGAGGAGGTGGGGAGGAGGCTTCTCTTAACTAAAAACTACTGTGCGATTGTTGTAAACCAATATTTTCCGTTCGATGTGCTTGTTTACGGCTTTTGAAAGAACGATCTTTTCCAGATCACGGCCTTTGGCAATCAGGTCGTTCACCGTGTCTTTGTGACTTACGTGCGCAACTTCCTGCTTGATAATCGGTCCGGCATCGAGTTCTGTAGTGACGTAATGACTGGTTGCCCCAATGATTTTTACCCCGCGCTCGTATGCTGCATGGTAAGGTTTTGCTCCGACAAATGCCGGTAAAA
>CAJBLH010000075.1 GCA_903953895.1 uncultured Desulfobacteraceae bacterium
AAAGCAACAAAGGCTTGGTCACATCTTTGTTCAAGGTTATCGGTAACCGCTTGACGGGTAACCGGTAGCACATTTGAGCAAAGTGATAATCAAGCCTCTCGAAAATACTTATTCCATATACAACTTCGATTAACTATCTAACTATTATCGTTGTATACTGGTTCGGTGTTAGTTTTTTCTCTGATCAATTGAGCAAGAGATGGCAATGCAAAGGTCTGGGTTACACGATCATAAATAACGGGTAACCCTGGGCGTCGTCCCAGATATGGATGTCAAAGCCGTTGGTGTAGAAAATCACCGGCCGCTGATCGCTCGCTTTTTCAAGACCGTCGGCATAGATTCTTGCCTGGGTACGGCCTTTATCGGAGCTGACGGCGGTCTTTTTGGCCTCGATAACCGCAAGGGGCTTTCCGGCATCGTTCCAGAGTACATAGTCGGCCCTTCCAGCCCCTGTTTCCGTGGGCTGGTGGGCCACATCCACCTCTTGTCCGACTTCGGCGGTGTTTCCGCCATGGGGATCAACATGCCAACCGGCTTCAAGGAGCTGTCTATCGATCAGGCGTTTTCGGGTGGCGGCCTCGTCGAACTTGAGGATATCGGCGACAGCCTGGCCGGCTGTCTTGAAAGCCTGAAGCTCCGCCTCGGTTTTCCCGGCAGCCTTGGCTTGGGCGCGAAGCCTTTCCACCTGCTGGAGGAGCTCTTGAAGCTGAGCCTCCTGGGCGGCAAGTTTTTCTAGCGCCGTCTTTTTCTCCTTTTTCAGCGTGATTCTGGTGTCCTCGGCAGGCGGTTCCTGATAGTAAGGGCATTCTTCAGGCCGACCACCGCCATAAGTGATAAAATACCAGCAGGCAATATCCCAGGCATCGCGGAGACTGCCAAGAGCCGTTTCACTTTGGGTCTGCTGACCGTGTGCCGCCTTGTTGCCGTCGAGCCTGATCTGGTGCAGTTTATCCTGAACCACTTTGGGGACGGTTTTCCTGAATGACGCCTCCGTCAACAGGTCAAAAAGGTTGCGTTGGCAGGGCAATGCAAGAGCGTGGGTCTGATAGATGCCTTCCACCAGATTTTCGCAGAGGGTACGGAGCTTGATGAGCACACTGGAAGCATCGGTGTGGGCATAGTGTTCGGCAAAGCCGCCCAAGGAAGCAAGCTCCGGCCATTGCGCCCGCAACATCTCAAAATTGATCGAGCCCATGATCTTCATGCCCCCTATTAAGCAACCACCGTGCCAGCCTTATTCAAGACCGTACTTTTTGAGTCAGTTGGTTAGGGTCTGATAGCTGCGATCAATGATCATACTGCTTCGCATATTCCGCATCGTTATACAGCCCTTCACCGAAGCGATCCTTGCCGAAATCCCGAATCACCTGCTGGCCTTTGTTCGAAGCCACGAAATCGATAAATTCCGCTGCCACCGCCTGCCCGGCTGTGGCGCCCGGCGGCTGGCAGAGTGTATGGTAGGTGTTGATCATGACCGGATCGCCCCGAAACAATATTTTCAATCGCTTCAAGGATTGATTGGCCTCTGTCCAGGTGCTGCTGTCGGTCATGAAATATCCCCCCATTTCATCGGCCTTTTTCAACGTATCCAGCATGAATCCTTTGGAGACGACATACCAGTTGCCGGATGGCTCAACACCCGATGCCTTCCAGATATCCAGTTCTTTCTTGTGGGTTCCGGAGTTGTCGGCTCGCGTCAAAAAGGGGGATGCGGATTGGGCGATGTTGCGGTAAGCCTCTGCGGCGGTTTTTGCTTTGGCGATTCCGGCCGGATCCTCCGGAGGGCCGACCACATAAAATTCGTTGGAGCCGATCAATGCGCGTTTGATGGCCCAGCCATCCTCAATGGCCTTTTTTTCGGCAGCCGGTGCATGCACCATGATCATATCCACCTGTTTTTCTTTCAACATTTTCAGGGAATCTCCGGAGCCGGCCTTTACCCAGCAAAGCGAGGCATTCTTTTCTTTGTTGAACGCCTCGGCCAGAGCCTTTACCAGCCCCAGTTCACCGGGGCTTCCGGTCGCCAGGCTGAACCGGGTGGCGGTGACGCCGTAGGTCTCCGCACATTTCTCCTCTGCTACGAGCTGATTCGACAGCCCCAACAGCATTCCAATCAACAATAAACATACAAATAGGTTTTTCGATTTCATCATATTTCTCCTGAACAATATATTCCAAATGATGTTAAACCCTCATGAATCATGCCGGGCTTCATCCTATGCATGAAAATGGTATCCGCTGGTTCCCAAGCTCCAGCTTGGGAACCGAATTCCTTGAAGCTCCAGCTTCAAGTCTTTGCCCGACATTCCAGTGACACAGGAAGCAGGAGCTTCCCGAACGGATTCCCAAGCTGGAGCCTGGGAACCAGCGCTTTGAATATGTTAACCCGCACCCCGACCATCCTCCATATCCTCATCCCACGGCGCCCAACTGCGGACGGACACCGCCGTCTCCCCCAGAATGTCCTGAATGTTTCCCCGCTTGATGATCCGGCCGTCGAACATGACCGCCACCTGACGGGTCAGTGCCGGAATCTCCGAAAAGTCATGGGTGACAAAGATCGTGGTCATTCGGGTGGTATGGAGAATATCGCCCAATTCAGCCAGCAGGGATTTTCGGGTGGGATAATCGAGGGCGGAAAACGGTTCATCCATCAGCAGGATTTCCGGCTGCATGGCCAGGGCCCGAGCGATACTGGTACGCTGAGATTCTCCGCCCGAAAGGCTTCTTGCCCGCCGTCCGGACAGATGCGTAATACCCAGCCGCGCCATCCATTCCCGGGTTCGCCGGATAGCTTCTGTTCGTCCGACACCCCGTATGCGTAAGGGAATTTCGATATTTTTTTGAACCGTGGTATCCAGCAGCAGAGATTCCTGAAACACGACAGCCAGTTTTCGCCGGGCGGCCAGCCGGTTGCCGTTGACGATCATCTCCCCGTTCAATTCGATGATGCCCGTATCCGGCACGAGCAGCAATGCCAGGACCTGAAGCAGCGTGGACTTCCCGGCGCCATTCGGCCCGATCACGGCCAGTATCTCGCCGGAATCCAGCACGAACCGGTCGATGTCAAGAATTTCTCTGCCGGAACGCCGCAGTTTGAGTTGGGTGATGGACAGTTCAGCCGTCATCGAAAAGCGGACTTTCGCTGCTGGAGAAAGCTGAGGAGAGAAACGATGACAAATGTCAATGCCAGCAAAATGATACTGAGTGCTGTCGCCAGCTCGAATTTGCCCTTGGACACTTCCAGAACGGTTGCGGTCGTCAACACACGGGTATATCCCCGGATGTTGCCGCCCACCATCATGGATGCGCCCACTTCACTGATCACACCGCCGAACCCCGCAATGACCGCGGATAGTATGCCCAGCCGCGCCTCCCACAGCAGCAGCATCAGATACTGAAACCGGGTGGTTCCCAACGCCTGAATCTGAAGCAGCATCTTGGGATTGAGGGACTGAATGGCGGCCAGGCTGAATCCGGCCACAATCGGGCTGGCAATGACCGCCTGCGCCATGATGATGGCCGTTGGTGTGTACAAGAGATTGAACATGCCCAACGGCCCATAGCGGGTCAGCATCAGCCAGGTGGCCAGCCCCACCACCACCGGCGGTAACCCCATGCCGAAATTGATCAGGCTGACCAGCACCCCCCGGCCCCGAAACCGGGTCAGAGCCAGGATCGTGCCAATGGGGATGCCAATCAAAATACTGATGAACGTGGCCACCGTGGATACATGGATGGTCCGCCAGGTAATGCTCAGAACATCCGGATCCAGAGACCTCAGCATTTGGAACGCTGATTGAAGCCCCTCTGTAAAAATATTCATTTCACCGCATCCGGAAAAAACAGCGATGCACCGTATTTGGCTTTTCCGAATTCACCGATCATTTTCTGTGTATCCGGTGCAATCATGAATTCGACGAATGCCTTGGCGCCGGCCGCGTTGACCTTGGAGAATTTTTCCGGATTCACCTGCATTACATGGTAGATGTTCAACAGCGGTTTGTCGCCTTCGGAGAGGATGTCGAGTTTGAGATTGGCTTTCTGCGCCAGATAGGTGGCCCGGTCGGTCAGGGTATATCCGACTTTTTCCGATGCCATCAACACCGTTGCCCCCATGCCCTGTCCGGATTCATGATACCAGGGCTTTCCGGTGGGTGTGACATTGGCATCTTTCCACAGACTCTGCTCTTTCTTGTGGGTGCCCGAATCATCGCCACGGGAAATGAACACAGCACTGGCGGCATCGATGGCCTTGAACGCATCCAGCGCGGTTTTTCCCTTGATTTTCGCTGGATCGGACGCCGGACCAACGATGATGAAATCATTGTGCATCACCAACTGATAATTGATGACCACACTGGCATCCACCAGTTTTTTCTCGGCAGCCGGGGCATGGACCAGGAGCACATCCGCCTCTCCCTTCTCGCCCATGGCCAGAGCCTGACCGGTTCCCACCGAAATGGTCTTGACCCGATATCCGGTTTTCTTCTCAAACACCGGAATCAGATCATCCAGAAGCCCGGAATCCACCGTCGATGTCGTGGTGGAGAGAATCACATCTTTGGATTCTTCTGCACACACCGGTGACTGTGTTGCCCCCAGCATCAGAAACAACGCAATACAGAAAATTATGGATTGAATGCGAATAAACGATTTTTTCATGCTCATTTCCTTTCTTTAAAGTTGATGGACCATGCAATTACAAAAATCATCCGACTTCAGCCCTTACCCAAACCACTCCGGGGAATTCGTTGAGATGAGCCAATAACCTAAGACAGGATTCAATGTTCTGACCAGATTCGATAAATGGGGTGATGTTCACTGCCTGTCAGGTTATAGGCGCAAAATGGGATCAACCGGCCATCCGGAGACATGACATGGATACAGCAATCCCGGAGTCTTTCCAAATCCAGATTCCACACATCCTGAAACGCCATGGCCGATATGGAAAAGGATTTGCGGCTGGCCATTTCCAGAAAGCTGTCGATATCGATAGATTCAGACCCATCGCGAAAGGAAACGTTCCTGGTGCTACCGCAACACGATGAGGTTTCTCCCGCCTGGTGGAACCGGGATGGTTGATCCTGTCCCAGCACGTCCGCATCCAAAATCCCGTTCGCATGCACCGGCCCCCACTGACGGGCAACGGAAGAAATGGTACGCCTGGCACCGACATCCGCTGATTCTGGCGGGCACCCGGCATCGGCAATCGGTAATGCGACAATGGGTTTGAGCCCCCCCCGCTTCCGATATGAAAAATCTGCCATGAAATGAACACAGCGCATTTTCACATCCTGGCGGGGAAAAATCATCGGATCGAACTTTACCACCGCTTTGCGTCTCCAGGCCGGCCAATATCTCCGGAAGCGTGATGCGATCGGAATTCTTCGGCGGTACGGGCCGACGTCCGAAATAACTGACCGGCTGAAAATGGATCCCTCTTACGGTCGGCGACGCCTGAATGCCGACCTCCAGAATATCGCCCAGTTGATCGTCATTGATGCCGGGAACGATCATGGGCACCAGAACAACACCCAACCCGGCCTCGCCGCAACGGGAAATGGCATCCATCTTTTCCGCCGCCAGATCAGCGCCTCGAAGTCGGCGATAGACATCGTCCGTTACACCGTCGAACTGAAGGAAAACCGAAGCGAGGCCAGCGGCTTTGAGCTTCTCTGCATACCCTTTCTCACGGGCAAGCCGCAAACCGTTGGTGTTGAGCTGAATGAACGAGAACCCGCTCTGCCGACCCATTTCGATGATTTGCGGCAGGTCGTCCCGAACCGTGGGCTCCCCCCCGGAAAGTTGAATATTGCAGGCAGGCGCCGCTGTCTTGACTCTGTCGAACCAGAATTGGACGATATCGAGAGAGGGATCGGGCGCCGACACGTTGCCGGCCGCCGCAAAACAATAAAGACATGACAGATTGCACCTTCCGGTAACTTCAAGTAAGACGGTACAGGAAATCTGACGATGGGCGCCGCAAAGTCCGCAGTCGAATGGACAGCCTTTTGTATCCTTTTGCCGCCAGTTGAATGATTCTGAAAGAACTATCGTCCATAGGTACTTCATCCCTTATCCGCTTTTCTGGCAATCAACAAAAAATAACCGGGCCGGGCCCGCCGGATCGCTTCCGGATCACAAACGGAACCGGTTCGTGGAAAGAAGAGCTTCATCAAACCATCCCGTGATCCCAAAGTCCATACGATTCTGGCAGCCAATTCCCGAAGATGGGCACTGTGATCTTCCCATAACAGCAACTCGAATCCGCATTCTTTGACCCGAGCGATCCAGGCGGATTCAGCAACCGCACCGGATAGACACGTCGGTCGATCGTTTAACGGTCGCAAACCGATAGCGGCCTCGTTCAATGAAATCGAATCAGGATTCTGCAGATAGATATCGCTGAGGACGACCCAGTCACCAGGATGCAAGACCCTGTGAAATTCCAACAGCGCATTGTCCGGAGACGGCAGCAGCGAAAGCACACATTCACAGAAAATCCCGTCGAAAAAACTGTCGCCCAGTGGAAGGTGTTCTGCATCCGCCTGAACGACAGGCAGGTTATGGTTTCCAGAAAACAGTCGGTCCGAGGCATCGATTCCACAGACCTGAAGTCCGTGATGTTCCTGTAAGTACCGGAGGGTTGTTCCCCATCCGCAACCGATATCGACGATCCGGGCGCCTTTGGCAAAATTGCAGCAGGCTGCCGCCCGTTCTGTAAGCGCCAAGCCTCCCGGCCGAATGGCATCACCAAGAACTGTCCGCAATTTTTCTGGGATATCGTATTGTACCATGCCGTTATTTGTCTTCGAGCGCCTGTTCCACTTCGCGCATTTTTCCGAGGGCCAGTTCCTCGGTAATCAGCACAAAGCCACACACCGGACATTGCGGCAGATCGGCCGTCATCCGGTTTCCCATATATGTCAATGTGGCCGGGCCGACAACGAGGCTGACATTACACCGGCGGCACTTCCATGTCAAATCATCCGGGCGGCTGTAATCGCCATTCATGGCGCCCCCTTACCGGAAATTTCCATCCGATGACTGTAAGTCCGCACACAATGCATGAACTGAAATGTCACAAATGATCAACATGAATAGATGTCAGATTTGACATATCGCTATATAAGATACTAACATTTTGATGTCAATTGAAGAATTTATCGACAATTATCCCTGTAAACGGTGTAACAGAAAATGGGTTTATCTCTATCCTGCTTGAAAAAGAACAGACAACATTTGTGTTTAAAAATGTTCCAGCCCAGATTTGCAGCAATTGTGGGGAAGAATATGTTTCATCTGATGTAAACAGAGCGATTTTAAACCGAGCCTTACATGAACACGGTAAGGGAGTAACTCTTGAGATGCTGCGATTCGCTGCTTGAAGCTAATGCTTTCCTGCGTTGAGGTAATTACATGACCCCGTCTGGTTTGATATTGAAATCTCATGATTAAGGCAATATTGTCTGCCTTTGGTTTAAACCGCGACCCAACGGATCGGAATCATGATGTCTATCACCCCCCTGGATGCATGGATTAGAAAAAAGACACAAATCGGATTCAAACCGGCAGGCAAGTCCTTTATTCATGCGCTGAAGGAATACCAGCTTCGGCTTGCCAATGAAACCATCGATTATGCCCGCAGGCATACATCTTTCTACCGTAAACACTTACCATCCCTTCCGACCATACCATTGACCGATCTTTCAGATATGTCTCGTCTGCCCTTTACGAGGTGAAAAACCGGACAGCGTGGGCGATCTGCTCATGCGAGCCCTTCAACGAATGAACGTGGATGCGCTGGTATATGGTCCGGTTGCCGATCCTCACCACGCCGCCGAAACGATTGCTTCTTTCGGCGCTCATTGTATCATCGGAATTCCGACGCAGGTTCTTGCCGTGGCCACCGATCGTACAGGAACCAAAATCGGCAAAGACCGCATTGAAAGCCTTCTGCTAACCACGGATTACGTTCCAAAGGCCATCGCGGAAACATTGAAAAAGATTTGGGGGTGCCGGGTATATACCCATTACGGCATGACAGAAATGGGTTTCGGCGGCGGTGTTGAATGTGACGCCCTGGACGGGTATCACCTCAGAGAGGCCGACCTGTACTGTGAAGTGATCGATCCTGACACCGGCGAAATCTGTTCCGAAGGCATCAGCGGTGAAATCGTCTTTACCACCCTGACCCGACAAGGCATGCCGCTGATTCGATACAGGACTGGAGATATCGCCCGGATGATCATCGAATCCTGCCCTTGCGGCAGCCATCTCAAGCGGATGGAATATGCCGAAGGCCGAAGGGAGAGAGCGGTTTGTTTGGGTTCCGGTGGTGTTCTGAAAATATCTGAACTGGATGAAGCCCTGTTTGGAATTCAGGGCCTGCTCGACTATCGGGCCAACGTATCAACAGCAAGTGATGGATCGTTTCAGTTACACATCGACGTCCATCGATCCGAAAACGACTGGCCGATTCATGGCGACATGATGAAAGCTCTGGAAAGAATCGGCGCAATACGGCAAAATGTTGCTGCCGGATGTTTGAAAACACCCATCGTGCAGTTCAACATGGAAGGACGATGGATAACCACCGGTGCTGCCAAAAGAAAATCCTCATCTCCCATGACCCCACCGTCTGAGTTCCTACTTAAGCAGTTGAACAGGGATCACCGCTCCTGTTGAAAGACGCTCCATTCCTTCCGGAACCACTGCGATGGCTGAAGCCCTGGCAATCGAGCTGAGGCGGCTTCGTTTTTTCATTGGGGAAAAGACCGGCAAGTCATCATTGTATCCGAGTGTACCGAAGAAAAAATCGGTCCAGTCCGATTTTCCCCCACCCAGATCGGAAGCCAGTCTGGCATGAATTACCGGCAGCCCTGGGTTCACATGGCCTGCAAGCACAAGCAATCCCGGCAGTGCGATCTGCAAAAAACCAATCAGATTGGAGGGGGGAGCGCCTGGCAGAATGAAAACGGGTTTCCGATTCAGCAACCCCAATCCAACCGCCTTTCCCGGGCCGATCCGAATTCGGTGGAACAACTCTTTCCATCCGAGTTCTTGAAGCACCCTGGCCACCCAATCAAAATCGCCTGTCCAGGCGCCGCCGCTCGTAATGATGGCATCCGTTCTATCCGACAACTGCCTGACCGTATCGAAAATGGCAGTTGGATCATCCCGTACAATCGCCAAACAGGACGTCATCCGATACTTTTTACACCACCCGGCCAGGGTAACGATATTGCTGGCATAGAGCTGCCCTTCTGATAAGGCATTTCCCGGCTCGACGAGTTCACTGCCGGTTCCGATGATTCCGATAACGGGATTTTTAATAACCGGGATTCGGTGATGCCCGGCTGCGGCCAGCAGTCCGGCCATCACCGGTGATATCTGTTGTTCCGCCCGAAGAATATGTTTTCGATTGGATACATCCCCGCCTTTTTGCAAGATATTTCTTCAGGGTGGAATCGTGGCATCGATCAGAATATCGTCCCCCGATCGTGTCACGAATTCATCGGCGACCACGACATCGGCGCCTGTCGGAATCCGAGCCCCCGTCAGGATTCTCACCGCTGTTCCAGAAAGGATATGAACATTTTCTTCGCATCCTGCGGCCATGGAACCCAGGACATGAAGCCGGACAGGGTTTTGTACCGTTGCGCCGTCAATATCCCGAGATAAAACGGCAAAACCGTCTTTGAGCGAAGAATTCACGGAAGGAGAATCAACACGTGCGTACAAATCATCGGCCGCTATCCGGTCAACGCTGTCAACCAATGAAACATGTTCGGCGGAAAGCGGACGAATATTTTCCATCATCAAGTTTAACGCTTCTTTTAAACTGAAAAATACATCTTTCATCACTACCTCGATTTCGATAGAATTCCCACATTGAACTATCTGGAGATATTATTAAAGTAAAGTTTACCAATTACCAAAGTCAACCAAAATATCTTGAAAAAGGGAATCTCATACCACATATACGATCTGTCTTTTTTGCTTGACACATAGTTACGATGTAGCTATTTTATAGTTATACTTTAAAACATATTGACTTCATTATCACGGCTGAGAACCACTTTGAGTTACATGCCTGGGACGGTCGTTCATTTTTCAAAGACAGACAAAGAATTCAGGCAATAACAAGGAGTTAAAATGAGATACGCAGAAACAGGGTATAATTTAGAAATTGATTTGACGACAGGAAACATAGAACGGGTTGCAACCGATCCGAAAGACACTGAACTTTATCTGGGTGGTCTCGGTACGAACGCCAAGATATTATGGGATAGGGTTCCCCCTGAAGTTGAACCTTTTTCTCCTGATAATCTGCTGATATTCGGCGCCGGCCTTTTATGCGGAACACCGGCTACCGGGTGTAATCGTACCATTGTCACCACCATCTCACCGCAGACTCAGTTGATGGCATATTCAATGATGGGAGGCTTTTTGGCGCCGGAATTGAAATATGCCGGATATGATAAAGTGGTTCTTCGCGGCAAATCTCCCAATCTGGTTTACATCTGGGTAAACAACGACAAAGTGGAAATCCGGGATGCTTCTCACCTGAAAGGCAAAGGGGCCATTGAAACCGGGGAGATCATCAAAAAGGAACTGAAAGAACCCAAAGCGCAAGTGGCGGCTATAGGCATGGCGGGCGAGAACAGGGTCTTTTTCGCTTCCATCGAGCAGAGCCGATCGAGCGCCAGTCGCGGCGGCATCGGCGCCGTGATGGGAGATAAAGGGGTCAAGGCCCTTGTTGTTCGCGGCACAAAAGATCTCAATATCGCTCGTCCTGCCGAATATATGGAACTGTGCGACGAAGTCATGAAATATATCCAGTTCCGAAACGAAAATCCGATTCCCGGAGTCATGCCGATTCTGGCCGGACTCGGATCACCACAGGAAATGGCGATTGACGATGAGAAGTGGCACACCGAAAATTTCATGTGGGGAAATTCCCGCGTTCGCAGAAAAGATTTTTGGACCGAAGAAATCCACCATAACTGGACTGAAACGATGAATGCCGCCCGGACACGGTTGATCAGTTGTTACAACTGCCCGATGACATGCGGCGCCACAATTTCCCTGCCGGGTCTTCCCACCTATATGATGAAGTGCTTCTCGAAACTGACCTACACCATGGCCGCTTTTTCGGATCTGGAATTCGGGTTGAGAATCGCGCAACGTGCCACGGAATATGGTCTGGATGGATTTTCAACGCCCCAGGTTATGGCGTTCGGACTCGAACTGCTGGAAAACGGCATTTTGACGGAAGACGACTTTCCGGGAATGCCGACCGACAATGAGGGACGATTTTACTGGCTGCTGGATAGAATTGTGCGGCGGGAAGGAATCGGCGACATACTGGCCAATGGAACATATTGGGCAGCCCAGCAGATCGGCAACGGTGCGGAAGCTTATGCACACAACAACATCAAGAAACATGAACAGTTGCCACTCAAGCTGTCCATGCTCAACCCCATATATTTCCTGATGTATTGTACCGGAGAAAAAATCAACATTACCCAGATTGAAGGGCAGTTCCCCCAGGCGCCTTTTATGACAATGGAAGAAAGAGAAGCTTTTGTCAAAGACTGGATCCAGGCTCCCGACGACAGATTCAAGCAGATTTTTCTGGACTGGGAGCCCCGCGGCGAAAAGTCGATGCCGTTCTACCCGACGGTTCAGATGTGCTGTGATATCGTCGATTGGCAGGAAAGAATGCACTATATCGATGACGCCCTCGGCGTGTGCGCCGGGTTGTCGTCATTTCCGCTCAAACCGCCATATCACATTCACAATTACCCGAAATTCATCTCCGCCGGCGCCGGCATCGACATGGATGAAGACAAATTGTCTCTGGCTGCCAAGAGATACCGCACATTGGTTCGAGCCAACAATATCCGCAGGGGACTGAGGAGAAAAGACGAAAAGCCGCCCGAAGATCATTGGAAGAAAAGATTTCCCGAGCTTGAAAAAGAGCTGCTGGATACCTACTACAAATTCAAGGGGTGGAATGAACAGGGTATTCCCACGAAAGAATCCTTGCATGAGCTGGGGCTTGATTTTGTCAGCGAAGATTTCTTGAAAAGAGGGATATTGTCGGAAAACGAAGAAGCTTCCACTACAGAAACGCAAGCGGAAAAAGCATAGAAATACAGCAAGGGGGTGATGACCGTGAAGGCCGAGAACAAAAAGAAAACTGTTAAAACGATTAAAATCAATGTCGATAAATGCAACGGCTGCCGGGCCTGCGAGGTAATCTGCTCCGCCTTTCACGCCATGCCGAAATACAGCAGCATCAATCCTGCACGATCCCGCATCCGGGTCATCCGGGACCCCTTGAAAGATGTATATGTTCCCGTTTATGCAGGGGAGTATGCGGTAGCGGAATGTGCCGGCAGAGACAAATACACGATTGACGGAAAAGAATATGAAGAATGCGCCTTCTGCAGAGCTTCCTGCCCGTCTCGTGCGGAGTTCAAGGAACCCGATTCCGGCCTGCCGCTCAAATGCGACATGTGCGAAGGTGAAGATGAGCCTTTATGTGTCAAATGGTGCATGGTGGATGCCCTGACATTTGAACAAAGAGAAGAAGTGGTCGATGAAGGGCTCGAAAAGGCGGAACTGGAAATCGGATTGGAATCTTTGATCGATAAATTCGGATTGCAGCAAATCATGGAAACCGTTGCCCGAATGTCCAAGAAAGAATAACTCATCTAGGCAAAAGAAGAGGATCGATAAAACCAGTGGAAACCGTTGCCCCCTTCAAAGAAGTCGTAGAAGAAATTAAAGAAGCCGGTGGTGAAGCTTTCAAATATTGCTTTCAGTGTGGACTGTGCGATACGGTTTGTCCGTGGAACCGGGTCAGACAATTCAGCATGCGAAAGTTGATCCGGGAAGCCACCTTCGGTCTGACTGAGATAGATGGCGAAGATATCTGGCGGTGTACAACCTGTGGCAGGTGCCCGCAGCGCTGCCCCAGAGGTGTTAAACAGATAGAAGTCGGCATTTCCTTACGGCGGGTAGCCTCCAATTACGAGGTGTTTCCGGCGTCGGTTCGTTCCGCCCGTACGGCCCGAGCCAGTCTGATTTCAGAAGGAAACCCCTTGCAGTTCGAACGAAAAAAACGGGCGGACTGGGCAAAAGACCTGCCTGTCAAAACGTTTTCAGAAGGCATGGAAGTCTTATATTTCGTCGGCTGTTACTTCAGCTTCGACCCGCGAATGAAAAAGGTCGCCGTTGCCACGGCGCAGATTCTCGACAAAGCCGGGGTCAATTTCGGAATACTGGGTGAAAAGGAGAACTGCTGCGGAGAAAGCATCCGCAAGACAGGCAGTGAGGATGTTTTCAAGAGCCTGGCCAAAGAAAACATCAAAACGTTTATCGACAACGGCGTTAAGAAAATCATCGTTTCTTCTCCGCACTGCTATCACACCTTCAAAAACGAATATCCTGAATTCATGGTGAACTTTGAAGTGGTTCACATCTCCCAGTATTTTTCCGAGCTGATCGATACCGGAAGGCTTAAACTCTCCAGGAGCTATGCCAAAAAAGTGACGTATCATGATCCCTGTTATCTGGGTCGGCATAATGATATTTATGACGAGCCCCGTAACGTCCTGAATAAAATATCGGGTCTGGAGCTGGTCGAAATGACGGATTCCCGAAAAGACAGCCTCTGCTGCGGCGGCGGCGGCGGCAGGATATGGATGGATACGCCCAAGAGCGAACGATTCTCCGACCTCAGATTGATGCAGGCCAAAGCAACTGGCGCGGAGGTACTGGTAACTTCCTGCCCGTATTGCATCACCAATTTTGAGGAAAGCCGGTTAAACCTGGAATATCAAGACGCCTTGGAGATTAAGGACATCACGGAAATCATCCATGAAGTGATTTGACAGAATCCGTCTCATACGGCCCTTCCGGACGCTTGGGGCTCAATATAGCTGATAAGGGAATAGAAAATGGAAAACGAATTGTTGCCAATAGATAAAATCCAACAACTTTGCCAATCTTTTGGAAACAATAATTTTGGCGATGTCATGGTTGTCGGCGGAGGGATCAGCGGAATTCAGGCATCTCTGGATCTGGCCACCGCAGGCTTCAAGGTTTACCTGGTCGAAAAAGCACCCAGCATTGGCGGCCACATGGCTCAGTTGGACAAGACATTTCCGACCAACGACTGCTCCATGTGAATACTTTCACCCAAACTGGTCGAGGTCGGCCGGCATCCAAACATTGAAGTATTGACATTTACCGAAGTTGACAGCGTAGAAGGCGGGGCAGGTAATTTCAACGTCACCCTGACCAAGAAACCGAGATACATCATCGAGGACAAGTGTACGGGTTGTACGACGTGCGTCAAGTATTGTCCCGTCGAATATCCGGATCAATTCAACCAGGAAATATCCAAGAATAAAGCCGTCCATGTTTATTTTTCTCAAGCGATCCCCCTTGTCGCCTATATCGATGAAAGCTGTCTGTACTTAAAAGAAAAGAAATGCCTGATTTGTGAAAATGTATGTCAGGCTGCGGCGATCGACTTGAAACAATCTCCGCAGAAAATGGAACTCAATGTCGGTGCGATCATTTTATCCGCCGGCATCGAACCGTTCGATCCCAGAACCAAAGATGAATATGGCTATGGGAAAATGCAGAATGTCGTTACCAGTATGGACTACGAACGGTTGTTGTCCTCCACCGGTCCTTACAGTGGAGAGGTTCTGCGTACTTCAAACAAGAAACATCCCAAAAAATTGGCATGGATTCAATGCGTCGGTTCCAGACGGGTCACCCCCGGAGACAACAGCTATTGTTCCGGTGTCTGCTGCACATACACCCAGAAGCAGGTGATTTTAACGAAAGATCACGACACTGAAGCCGAGTGTACCATATTCCATAACGATATCCGGTCTTTTGGAAAGGATTTCGAACGGTACTACCAGCGGGCCGAGAAGCTTCCCGGCGTTCGTTTCATCAGAAGCTATGCCACCATCGACCGTGAAATTTCAGACAGCAAAAATGTGGTGGTCCGATATGCAACGGCCGATGACGGGGTTAAAGAAGAAGAATTCGACATGGTGGTGTTGTCCATCGGATTGAATCCTCCGCTGAAGTTTCACGGTCTGGCGGAAAAATTCGGCATCGAGCTTAATTCGCACGGATTCTGCAAGTCAATTTCGTCCAATCCGATTACAACCAGTCAACCGGGTATTTTTGTCAGCGGTGCATTCCAGGGCCCGACGGATATTCCCGAATCGGTTTTTACCGCCAGCGGCGCCGGCGCCCAATGCGGTGAATTCCTGGACTACAGACGCGGAAAACTGGCCAAAGAACGCGTTTATCCGCCGGAAAGAGATCTCTCCCAGGAGAAACCGCGGATCGGCGTCTTTGTCTGCCATTGCGGAGCCAATATCTCCAGCGTTGTCAATGTGCCGTCATCGGTGGAATATGCTCTGACCCTGCCGGATGTCGTCTATGCCAAGGAGCAGTTGTTTTCATGCGCCACAAACTCGGCCAAGGAAATCACCGATCTGGCCCAGGAAAAAGGGCTGAACCGTGTGGTGATCGCCGCATGTTCTCCCAGAACCCTCGAACCGCTGTTCCGGGATACCCTGCGGGAGGCCGGACTCAATCAATATTACTGTGAAATGGCCAATATCCGGGAACATTGCTCGTGGGTCCATTCCAAACAAAAAGAAGAGGCCACGGAAAAAGCCCAGGATATCATCCGGATGTCCGTGGCGCGTGCCCGGTATCTGGAACCGCTTCAAGAATTCGATCTGCCCGTCAACAAGGCAGCACTGGTGGTCGGCGGCGGTATCGCCGGCATGACATGTGCGCTCTCAATCGCCGGCCAGGGCCACGAGGTTTACCTGGTGGAAAAAGCGGCCGCCCTGGGCGGGATGACACGCAGAATCCATTCCACCCTCGAAGGGCTGGACGTTCAGACCTATCTGGATGACTTGATCCGTTCGGTTTATCGAAACCCGTTGATTCATATTTACCACAAAGCATCCATCCAGGATGTTTCCGGCTATGTGGGAAATTTCGTTACCACGGTTCAAACCGAAGGCATGGTTAAAACGATTCACCACGGCGCATCTGTCATCGCCATCGGTGCGGATGTCTATCGACCCACGGAATACCTTTATGGGAAAAATGAAAATGTCTTCACCCACCTCGAGCTGGGGGAGCAGATCGCCAGAAAAGAACCCAAGGTTGTCGATGCCGAAAGTATCGTCATGATCCAATGCGTGGGCTGCCGCAATGAAGACCGCAACTACTGCAGCCGGGTCTGCTGCGGTCACGCCGTCAAGAACGCATTGAAGCTGAAAGAAATCAACCCGCAGATGGATATTCATATTCTCTTCCGGGATATGAGAACCTATGGTTTCAGAGAAGACGCCTACCGTGAAGCTTCCGACAAGCATGTTAAATTCATTCGCTACGAGGCCGACGACAAGCCCGTGGTCGAAGCGGTCGAGGAAGGCGGCAAGACGATCCTGAAAGTGTCTGTCTCAGATCCCATTCTGGGTCAGCGGCTGGAATTGGATGCCGACATTCTCTCTCTGGCGGCAGCGGTCATCCCGTCTGCATCCACCCAGGAAATCGCCGGCTTGTTCAAGGTGACGTTAAGCCCGGATGAATTCTTCAAAGAAGCGCATGTAAAACTAAAACCCGTTGAATTTGCAACCGATGGCGTCTATCTTTGCGGTACAGCGCACTACCCCAAGCACATCCCGGAAACAATCAATCAGGCTTATGGCGCAGCCGGCAGGGTCCTGACACTGCTGTCGAGAGACACCGTCGTGGCTTCGGGCTCTGTATGCGAAGTCATTTCAAACGATTGCGTTTCGTGCGGGGCGTGTATCACCGCCTGTTCGTATGCTGCTATCGAATTTGTCGAAACACCGATCGGCAAAAAAGCCTGGGTCAATCCGGTTCTGTGCAAAGGAGACGGGCTGTGTAACGCAAAATGCCCGACCAATGCCATCGTTTTGAAGCATTTCACCAATCAAGAGCTGTGCAGTCAAATCGATGCGGCCGCTTGAAATACGTCGTAATTCAGAAGGGAGATGAGAATGAGTACAGGTCATGAATTTAAACCCAAATTATTAGGTTTTGTGTGCCATTGGTGAGCATATGGCGCCGCTGACCTTGCTGGAGTTTCCAGACTGCAATATGCAAATGAAATCAGACTGATTCGCGTCATGTGTTCAGGCAGAGTGGACCTGGACTTTATCCTCAGAGCCTTCTCGAATGGAGAAGACGGTGTGTTCATCGGCGGTTGCCGACTGGATGAATGCAACTACATCACCCACGGCAATTACGATGCACTAAGCAATACCTATATCTGTAAAAAGATCATGGAACATCTCGGACTGGATCCGGACAGACTGCGGATTCAATTCATGTCCGGCGCCGACGGAAACCTTCTGGCCGAAGTAACCGACGATTTTACCCGAAAGATCAAATCGTTGGGGCCCATCGGCACAAGCGAGGGCATTGACTCAAAAAGTTTGAAGCTCAAGCTCGATGCCGCCAGACGATTGGTTCCCTATATCAGGCTGGTGGAACGGGAAAGAATGAGACTGCCGATTAAATCCAAAGACGCATATCACGATTTTTACACCAGCGATGCGTTCAACCGGCTGTTTACGGAATTGATCGGCAATAAGCTGGCAGCCAGCCAGATCATGCTGCTGCTTCGGGAAAAACCGCAATCAACCGGCGCCATCTCCGAAATACTGGGGCTGAGCCCGTCTGAAATATCCAAGCACATGAACACTTCATCCAGACACGGACTGGTCCGCTACGATGAAGACATCAAGTGCTATGCTCTGGCGTAGTCTGACTGCTGGGGACGTTGAATCCCTTTTCAATCAAGCCTCGGACGATAGCAGGAAACTTAGGAAAGTGCTTATGGATAACGAAAGAATCGATCAAATTATTGATAAACATCATGGAGAGGCCAGCTCACTCATTCAGGTGCTGCTGGATATACAAAGTGAAAACAACTGGCTTCCCAAAGAGGCGTTAAAGCGGGTTGGCGAAAAATTGCATGTTCCCTTAACCCGGATACAGCATATCGCCACCTTTTATAAAGCCTTCAGCCTGGTTCCGAAAGGTCGGCACGGCATTCACATCTGTATGGGAACGGCCTGCCATGTTCGCGGTGCGAAGCGGATTCTCGACACCATTGAAAACATGACAGGCATCAAACCCGGCGAAACAGACCTGGAAATGAAATTCAGCCTGGAAACCGTGAACTGTCTCGGCTGCTGTGCATTGGGACCGGTGATGGAAATCGGTGGGAAAACATACGGCAAAATGGTGCCGGGCGAGGCCGCAGACGTATTAAAAAACTACGAGTAGGATACAATTATGTCGAGGATAAATTCACCCGCTGAATTGGAAGCATTCAGAAAGGATATCTTATCAAAAAGAGATCCGAATATACCATGTATCACCCTCTGCTCCGGATCAGCCTGTCATGCATCCGGCAGTGGAGATGTCGCTGCCCGTCTGGAAGCGGAAATCACCAAACAAGGTTTGCGTGATCGCGTCTATATCCGGAGAACGGGATGCCATGGTTTTTGTGAAAGGGGCCCGATTATCGTCATCCACCCCGATGATATCTGTTATTTTCAGATACAGCCGGACGATGTGGCTGAAATCATCTCCCAGACGATCGTGGAAAAGAAGGTGGTCGAGCGACTGCTCTATACCGACCCCATCACCCAGGAGAAAATCGTTCACGAATCCGACATTCCGTTTTACAAGAACCAAACGCGGCTTGTTTTCGGCTCCAACGGAAGCATCGATCCCAAAAGCATCGATGACTATCTGGCGATTGGCGGTTATTCCGCACTGGCCAAAGCACTTTCCGCCATGAGCGCCGAGCAGGTATTGGAAGAAGTCAAGAAATCCAACCTCAGAGGCCGGGGCGGCGGTGGATTTCCTGCCGGCAGAAAGTGGGAAGGCTCCCGCAATGCGCCCGAAAAAATCAAATATGTGATTGTCAACGCCGACGAAGGAGATCCCGGCGCGTATATGGACCGGGCCCTTCTTGAAGGAAACCCCCATGCCATCCTGGAAGGGCTGACTCTGGGCGCCTATGCCGTCGGCTCCAACGAAGGGTATATTTATGTGCGTCAGGAATACCCCCTGGCCGTCGAAAATGTTCATACCGCCATCCGGCAGGCCGAAGCCTGCGGGCTTCTTGGCAAAAATATCTTAGGCTCCGGCTTTGATTTCATCGTGAAAGTCCACCAGGGAGCGGGTGCTTTCGTCTGCGGGGAATCGACGGCGTTGATGACAGCGCTGGAAGGCAAAGCCGGAGAGCCCAGGCCCAAATACATCCGATCCAATATCAAGGGCCTGTGGAACCGGCCCAGCGTGCTGAACAATGTCGAGACCTGGGCCAATGTGCCGATGATCATCAATCAGGGGGCAGACTGGTTCACACAATACGGAACGGCCGGCAGCAAAGGAACGAAGATTTTTTCCCTGGTCGGCAAAATCACCAACACCGGCCTGGTGGAAGTTCCCATGGGAACACCGCTGAGAGATATTATTTTCAAGATCGGCGGCGGCATTCCCGGCGGCCGGAAGTTTAAAGCCGTCCAGACCGGTGGTCCGTCGGGCGGATGTATTCCAGAGCAATTGCTCGATCTGGAAGTGGGCTTTGATGAACTCACCAAAGCCGGATCGATGATGGGCTCCGGCGGGATGATCGTCATGGATGAAGATACCTGTATGGTGGATGTATCCCGGTACTTCATCGAATTTCTGACGGATGAATCCTGCGGTAAATGCACGCCCTGCCGCGAAGGCTTGCGGCAGATGCTGAAGATTTTAACCAACATTACCGAGGGTAAAGGCAAAGAAGGCGATATCGAGCTTCTGCAAGCCCTGTCCGAGACAGCAATAGAAGCCGCACTGTGCGCCCTGGGTAAAAGCGCGCCGAACCCGTTTCTCAGCACGCTGCGTTACTTCAGAGACGAGTATGAGGCGCACATCAAGGAAAAACGGTGCCCTGCCCTCTCTTGCAAGGAGCTGATCGCTTATCACATCGATCCGACCCAGTGCAAGGCTTGTATGATCTGCGCCAGAAAGTGTCCGGCGGAAGCCATCACCGGCGCCAAAAACCAGATCCATGTAATCGACCAGAAAAAATGTACGAAGTGCGGAACTTGTCTGGAAGCCTGTCCCCCCCGTTTTGCCGCGGTTCGAAAGACTTCCGGCGTACCGGTGCCGCCACCGCTTCCTGAAGAAGAAAGAATTATAACCCGAAAGAGCAAAGAAAAATGAGTGAAATTCTCTTACAGATTGACGGCATCGAAGTCAAGGCAACGGAGGGGATGACCCTTCTGGAGGCAGCCCACAGTGCCGGGATATCCATCCCCACACTCTGTCACCATGAAAAACTCGAGCCTTTCGGCGGATGCCGCCTTTGCATCGTAGAAGTGGAAGATCGTGGCTGGACCAAACTTGTGGTGTCCTGTGTGTATCCAGTTGAAAAAAATCTGATTGTCCGGACCCGATCTGAAAAAGTGGATCGCATCCGAAAAATGATCATCGAGCTGTTGATGGCGCATGCGCCGGATTCGTTCCAATTGCTG
The DNA here is from genome assembly GCA_903953895.1 of uncultured Desulfobacteraceae bacterium. Classification (GTDB taxonomy): domain Bacteria; phylum Desulfobacterota; class Desulfobacteria; order Desulfobacterales; family Desulfatirhabdiaceae; genus RAAP-1. The sequence goes on from CAJBLH010000075.1 coordinate 20,640, forward strand.
GAATACGCCAAAGAATACGGCGCCGACAGAGACCGGTTCGAAAAAGAGGCGTCGTTTTGCATCCACTGCGGGCTCTGTGTCCGCTACTGCGCCGAGATCAAACAGAAGAACGCAATCGGGTTTGTGGACAGAGGCATTCGAAAAGAGATCAGTTTCATCCCGGAAATCTCAGCCAAGGAATGCTGGGACTGCAAGGAATGTTTTCCGCTCTGCCCGACATCGGCCCTGCAGGCTGCATATGTTTTGACCAAGGCGTTGACGGCAACCTGATGTTATCATCCGTTCATTCTGATCCCCGGTAGGGGCGGGTTTCAAACCCGCCCTGTAATATGTACTGTTAATTCCATCTTTACTGCTGTTTCTGAAACAAAGAAATGGAGAAAGGAATTTCCATGGACAAAAGTGCCGTTAAAGTCCGACTCATGCAGGCAGAAGATTTTGACGCGGTTGTCAAGATTGACGAAAAAGTACTCCAGGCCGCCCGACCCGAGTATTATAAAATGAAATTCGAAAAACTTTTTCTTTCCCATGATTACGTGCCGACATCACTGGTCGCTGAAGAAAATGGAACGGTAGTGGGGTTTATCATGGGGGAAATTTTTATCGGGGAATACGGTATCTCCAAAGAGATTGGCACCCTGGATACGATCGGTGTCGATCCTGAATGTCAGAAAAAAGGTATCGGCGAGCTGTTGATCAATGAATTCGTAGCGCATTTGAAATCCCTCGGTGTTCATAAATTAAGCACCCTGGTGGACTGGAACGACTCCAGACTGGTGCATTTTTTTACCGCAAGCCACTTCAGCCCCTCCAAAACCATCAATCTGGAACGAATTATATAGACATTCAAAAAATAATTTTGCTGCGTTATCGGTCGGAGATATACCACCGTATTATCTCCGACCAACACCAATACCAAAAAAGTGGAAGCCCGCCACAGAACACTGAATGTCTATTGAGTGGTGTACAACTCCAGTGCATGCGCACATCTATGTTTGTTATTTCCACTCTTCGACATCGTTTAGCTTGTAGATATGATTTACCTTTCCATCTGAAATGATTTTCAACACAATTCCGCGTTCTTCCAACTCCAGAAAACTTTCATTCATGGCTTCGGGCGATGCGTTCCATATCTCAAGAAGGTTTTTGACGGAAAGGGTCGCTCCGGAATCCGCCAGACCGCAGCAGAGTAAATACAGCGAAACGGTTTCGGTTGAAAGATTCATCTGAAATATTCTTTGATTCATGGCAGAGTACTCCGAAAATATTGTTCTTATCGATATACTGCAAACGGTCACAATCTGATATCTGAAAGCCTATAGCTGTTCATGATCCCGCCCCTCTCCCGCAGGTGAGGGAGAAGTTTCAGACGATCGAGTCTTCGATGCGCATGTCGAACACACGCTTGCTTTTTCGCTCGGATCTCGGCAATGAGCCATACGGAACAATCTCCGCCACCGGAGTAATCAAAACTTTTTTCTTCACATGATGCACCAGCGCTTTGGACAGTTCCTCATTTCTTTCCTCCCCGACATCCCGCGCCCGCTCGACCACCAGCCGCATAATACCCCGCTCTGATGCATCCCTGGACAGATGTATCTGATATTCCGACCCCAGATCGGGTATTCCCGATACGATAGCATCGATGGTTGAAGGATAAATATTAACGGCTCGAAATTTGAACATGTCATCGGTCCGCCCCCGAATCCGAGAATGCCTCGGCATGATCGTACCGCAGGTGCAGGAGCCCGGAATAATCCGGGTAATATCCCGCGTTCGATATCGAATCAGCGGAACGGCCTCCTTGCAAAGGGTGGTCACCACCATTTCTCCCCATTCACCGTCAGCAACGGTTTCCAGAGTATCCGGATTGATGATTTCCAGGATATAGTAATCCGCCCAGTAATGGATGCAGTCGTGGTCAGGACATTCGATACCCGTCCCCGGACCGTAAAGCTCGGTCAGACCGGTAATATCGAAAAGCTCGGCGCCGCCAAAAAGTTCGGATATTTTTTGACGCATGGATACCGATGCGCGTTCAGATCCATAGATGACTTTTTTGATTCGGATTTTCTCCCCGATCCCTCTTCGACTGACTTCTTCCGCCATTAAGAGCCCCATGGATGCTGTACAACATAGAACCGTTGGCTGAAGATCCAGCAGAAACTGGCACTGCATATCCACATTTCCCGGACCGACAGGAATCGCCATGGCCCCGACTTTTTCGCAGCCCATTTGAAAACCGATTCCCGCTGTCCATACCCCATAACCCACGGCAATCTGAACGCGGTCTACGGGAGTGACACCGGCCATCTCATACGCTCTGGCAAAAAAATGGCACCAGTCTTCCACGTCTTTCTGAGTATAGCAGAGATTTTTCCGCTTTCCGGTCGTTCCGCTGCTGGAATGAATCCGAACGATTTTTTCAAACGGAACAGTCCGAAGCGGAAGCGGATACCCATCACGAAGATCGTCTGCAGTTGTAAAGGGGAGTTTTTTAAGGTCATCCAAAGATTGAATGTCATCCGGACAGATGTTGACCCTGTCCAGCTTAGCACGGTATTCCAAAGATCCGCCATAGGCATGGGCCACGGTCCACTTGAGTCCTTTGAGTTGGTGCTGCAACAGCCGGTCTTCGGAAGTAATGGGGGATTCAAATCGTTTCAGGGTCATCATGTCTCTCCAACGCTTTATTTCAGTCACTCAGACGAACGTTTTTCGTCGATAATGTTCTTGAGTTGCTCAACCATCTGTGGCGCATATGTGGCGTTCCAGTAAATTTTTCGACCTGTGCAGTTAGGACTCACGCATCTATCCAGGCTATCCGAATGATTATGCAGCGAGTTAGAATTCAACTTCCCTTTTTTCAAACCAGATTTTGGCCTCATGATTTCTATAGACTTTCATAAAATTCATTTCACAAGGCAGAAGTGAGGAGAAAATACTGTAGTATAAATTCTATCAAAATACAACATTTCAACCTTAACTGCGGATAACGCCAAAGCCATACACAAAGCATTCAAGGATGAGGGTTTGCGGTCAGGTCCCGGCCTTAATGCGGCCGTGACCGCCGCCGGTTTCAATCCCGATACACTCAGAGATTTGGACCCGCCTGCCGATAAAAAAAGCCATGGGGAAGGCTTGCTTTCACCCTTTTTTCTATGCTTTTTTATCCACTATACTCGTAAAAAGTCGAGAAGTAGACGGCTTTATAAAAAGTTCGCATCGCCCAGATGATCAGCACTGAATTTACCGCAAAGAAGCAAAGGACGCAAAGCTACAGCCTGTTTTTTTTATCGGTTTTCTTTGCGATCTTTGCGTCTTTGCGGTGATATCAATTTTATGTTTGTATGAAGGATGATAAAATCGTAACATGTCGAAAAGTGGATGGCTTCGTAAAAAGTTCGCAGGCAGGGCGCGTAAATCATGAGAAATGATGGGTGCTTATGGTATGCCGCAATGACGAAGGATACAGCGCAACGCAGCATTCGGACTTTTTATGAAGCCGTCAAGATTGTTATAGAGAAGAAATCCCCATCAACAACAATCAAGCGGAACGTAAATCTTCGTCGGGCATTGGACAATCAAGTAAAACCGGGATTAAATGGAGTACGATATGAACAAGCGTGCAGAATTCGATACGTTGCAGGGGCTCAGACAGACAGACAGACAGACAGACAGACATGTTTCCCGGAAAACACACCGCTGTCAACGGAAAACATCGAGGATCTGTCGGCCGAAGAAATCTTGCAGTTTCTCGACGATTTACGGGTGCATCAGGTGGAGTTGGAGATGCAGAACGAGGAATTGCGCACAATGCATGCGGAGCTGGATTCTGCCAGAAAACGCTATTTTGACCTCTACGATATGGCTCCGGTGGGTTATTGCACCATCTCCGCAGGTGGGCTGATCCAGGAGACCAACCTCACCGCCGCTACCCTGCTGGGCCTGGTCCGGAGCGCACTGATCAAGCAGCCGCTCACCCGTTATATTCTTCCCGAAGACCAAAACATCTACTACCTGCTCCACAAACAACTCTTTGATACCGGCGAGCCCCAGAAATGCGAACTGCGGATGCTGAAAATGGACGGATCTGCATTCTGGACACATCTGGCCGCAATTGCCGCGCAGGATGCCGATGGTACTCCCGTGTGCCGCATCGTGATAAGTGATATCACGGAACGCATACAGTCTGATGAAAAACTGCGGGAGAGTGAACAGAATTTCAGAACCTTGGCGGATTCCGGCCAGGCAATGATCTGGACATCCGGAACAGATAAGCTCTGCAACTATTTCAATCGCGTCTGGCTCGAATTCACAGGACGCACACATGAAGAGGAAGTGGGAAATGGTTGGGCAGAAGGGGTGCATCCGGATGACCTGCAACGCTGTTTGAATACTTATGTTGAAGCCTTCGATCGGCGGGAGAAATTCAGCATGGAGTATCGCCTGCGCCGGTACGATGGAGAATACCGATGGATACTCGATGAAAGCTGTCCGCGCTACGACAGTCATAATAAATTTACCGGCTATATCGGTCATTGCCTGGATATCACCAATCATAAGCAGATAGAAGACATCATGATTCGGCAGGAAAAACTGTCTTCATTGGGGCTGCTTTCCGCAGACCTTGCCCATGAACTCAGAAATCCGCTGGCCGTTATCAGTTCCTGTGCCCAGTTCTGCATCGAAAATCTGAGTCTGGATCGCCTGGTAACGGAAAATTTTCAAATGATTTATCGAAACAGCCAGCGGGCCAGTCATTTGATCAGTGAACTCCTGGCCTTTTCCCGGCCATCGGATATGCAGCAGCGGTTGCTGAATATCAACGATATGCTTCTGAAAATGGTGGAAATGGCTAAGCTTGAAACGCTTCCTTTCCGCATCGTTTTTGAAAATCAACTGGCGCCGGATTTACCACGGGTGTCCGGAGACGAGGCAAAACTGGGACAGGTCTTTTTGAATATTATGATCAATGCAATTCAAGCTGTCGGCGGAAAAGGAAAAATCATTTTAAAAACAGCTTTTCATCCGAATAAAGGCAAGGTGGAAGCCTCTGTGATCGATAATGGTCCGGGCATCCCCGAAGAATACCGAAAACGGATTTTTGACCCGTTTTTTACGACCAAGGATGGGGGAACAGGGCTGGGATTGAGCATCAGTTTTTCAATTATTCAACATCATAACGGGACCATTGTCGCTGAGCCCGATACCAGCGGGGGAACCAGAATATCGGTGATGCTGCCGGCGATATTTCATACAGACAATATCATATCCGGAGCTGGTGTAACGAAGGATAAAATTGATCATTTGCATGTAACGGAAAAGGAAATAAAGCATGCGAATTGATCAGAATCAGCCGTTGATCAGAAACATCCTGATGGTGGACGATGACAGCGATTTCCGATGGACCGTGTCCAATGTTCTGACCGCCACGGGATATTGCGTTCATCAGGCCAAAGATGGGATCGATTGTATGGATTTTCTGGAAAAAAACATTCCGGATTTAATCCTTCTTGATTTCCGAATGCCGGGCAAGGATGGACTATATGTCGCAGAACAAATCAAAAAGAAAATGCCTGCCATTCCCATTCTGATGATTACTGCTCACGGCAATGTTAAAAATGCAGTGGATGCCATGAAAATAGGCGTTTATGACTATGTCATCAAACCCATCGACAACAACGATCTTTTGTTCACCATTCGAAGGGCTCTTGAAACTCAGGATCTGATGCAGGAGGTCACCCGGCTCAGAGAAGTGCTGGGTGAGCGGACAACATTATATGAAAAGATGGGTTCCAGCGATGCCATTAAAAAACTGGTACAACTGGTTGAAAAAGTGGCGCCAACGGCTTTTACCGTATTGATTCAAGGCGAGAGCGGAACTGGAAAGGAGCTGGTTGCGCAGGCGATTCACGATATGGGTCAGGAAAAAAATGGGCCTTTTGTAGCGGTGGATTGTGGCGCGATACCCGAAACGCTGATCGAAAGCGAACTGTTCGGGTATCAGAAAGGTGCGTTTACCGGCGCTCATGTCAACAAATCCGGCCATTTTGAGCAGGCCAACGGCGGAACCCTGTTTCTGGATGAAGTGGGAAATCTGCCGTATTCATCACAACAGAAAATTCTTCGCGCCATACAGGAACGCCAGATTCAGCGACTGGGCGCCAAAAGAGCGGAGCCGGTGCATGTTCGTATCATTGCCGCGACCAACCAGTCGCTGGAAGCCGATGTAAGCGCCGGTCATTTTCGATCCGACCTGTTTTACCGGTTGAAAGAATTTATCATCGATCTGCCTGCGCTTCGCAATCGCAAAGAAGACATTCCGTATTTGGCCAAACGTTTCATGGATGAGGCTCAGGTTGAACTGAATAAAATCTGCCTGGGATTTTCCCGTGAGGCGCTGAATATGCTGATAACCTGTTCGTGGCCGGGCAATGTGCGGGAACTACGGAATGTGATCCGTCAGGCCGTGCTGCTCTGCGATGACCACAAGCAGATATGTCCGGAACATTTGATCCTGGTCGCTGATGCGACTTCGTATCCGGATATAACAGACATGGCGTGTCGTATAAACCCGGACAACAGACCCCTTAAGGAAATTATCGATAAATTCACCGAGTCGATCGAGAAACGATTGATTGCAGAAGAAATTGAACGATGCGATGGAAATAAAAGCGAGGCCGCGCGAAGGCTGGGCGTTGACTACAAGACGCTTTTAAGAAAAATGAAAAGATACCTGATTTAATTGTAACCGTTCACTCCTCCTCCCTGCTGAATACTACAGAAAGAGCATAACTATTTGTAAACACAATATTACCCCCCCCCTCCCGACCTCCCCCCGCTGGGGCTGACAATTATACACAATTGACCCCACTATGGGGAACCTGATCATCAATTCCCCCCTTGAGGGGGGCAGGGGGGTGTGAAATAGGAAATAAATAGCTTCTGGGCGAGCAAAACACCCCCCTACCCCCCTCAAGGGGGGAATTTTAAGTTAGCGCTTATGCCCTCAAAGGGGGAATCCTATAAAAATATTTTTTCAATCATAAAATAAATCTCCCGAAACCATAACCGGGGTCAAGTGTGTATAATTGTCAGCCCCGCTGGGGGGAGGGGTGAATGATTGCATTTGATGGATTCAATAGCCTTTTTTAATAGGGCGTTGATGTACCAGCTAAGGCATCCTTGCCATACCCAACTCCGGCAACTTGTTAAATCTAAAAAACAAACAAGATTAATTTTTCCCATTATATTAATCTGTTATAGTGAATTTTGATATTGGCATACAATGTGCTTATTACTCCGGTCAATAACAGCAGGCAGTGATGATATACTGCGAACGGTTAAAATTTGTATTTTTTACCCCTCACCCAGCTCCCCCCAGCGAGGGGAGGGAGATAAAGGATGCATAATTTATAACCGTTCAAAGTATATATTTACCAGGTGACCTGTTGCAGAAAATGACCATTGGCCCGGATAAACAAGTACATGCCTAAAAAATCAACTGAAATACTGATTGTTGATGATTCCGAGGAAATGCTCTGGACCATGGCCAATGTGCTGGAAAAGGCAGGTTTGTCTGTGGATGCGGTCACAAACGGAAAAGATGCCATGGAATTCATGCGGCGTTATCCGCAAACCCAGGTGGTCATTTTAAATTATCTGCTTCCGGATATGAGCGGATTGTCGGTTCTCGATCATATCCAACAGAATGGAACCTGTCCCAAAGTCATCGTTGTCACGGCTTATGGAACAGACGAAATTCGCAACAAGTTTTTCAAGGGCGGGGCGTGGGCATTCATGGAGAAGCCATTTGATATCAATCAACTGATTGCAGTATGCAAACAGGCGCTGACACACAACATGGCGGTGTGTCCATAATATCCACGAACTCCCAATTTCATTCTTTTTGTCTTGTTGGCTATCAGGCGGGTTAGGGTGTGTTCTCACGAACGATCACCGTAGAACCGGTCGGAGTGTAACGATGGAACAGTGAAGGGAGGTGAAACTATCATGGCAGTAGAAAAAACGAATGCATCATCGAGTTTGGTAGAGGTCATAGACCGGATTCTTGACAAAGGCATTGTGGTTGACGCCTGGGCAAGAGTCTCTCTGGTAGGCATCGAGCTTCTGGCGATTGAAGCCAGAGTGGTCCTGGCGGGTGTTGAAACCTATCTGAAATATGCCGAAGCCGTGGGCCTTACCGCCCAGGCCGCTGCATAACAATCAGTCATAGGGGAAGAATTAACAGGTGTTTTTTTTAAGGTTATGAGCAGTCATGGCCAATCGATCAAACAGTAAAAAAAGGAGAAACATATCATGGCAGTAGAAAAAACGAATGCATCATCGAGTTTGGTAGAGGTCATAGACCGGATTCTTGATAAAGGCATCGTGGTTGATGCATGGGCAAGAGTCTCTCTGGTAGGTATCGAGCTTCTGGCAATTGAAGCCAGAGTGGTCCTGGCGGGTGTTGAAACCTATCTGAAATATGCCGAAGCCGTGGGCCTTACCGCTCAAGCCGCAGCATAACGATAATCCCGTTAAAAGGGAGATTGACAGATATCCTTGAGAGGGTAACGGCGCGTGCAAACACCCCATTATCTGCATTCATTCAAGCGATCTTGAGCATATCTGGGATCTCCGAACGGTAATTACCAAAAAACCGTAAACAGATCCGGCATTGCGCAATTGTTAACCGGTCTGTTTTGTACTGCCCGATCTGTTTACGGTTTTTTTCTGGTTGCTTAAGAAGGTTATTCATGAGCGCTCAATCTGATATGAAAGGGTTGGCTGTCAGCATTATCGATTCTTATGAGATGCGGGTATCTACCGTAACCATGCTGATGACTCAGGCCAATAATCTGCTGAAAAGCTTTCAGATAGAGATGAAAGAGATGATTACCCAGGTGCGGGATAATCTGGCAAAATCGGAAAGTCTTCGAAAAAAGGACTTTGATATCATGATTCAGGCCCTGGTTGATCGCATGCGGGAAATTGAACAGGAAGCAGAAGACCGGTTCAATCAGTTTCAGCAGGAAGAATCGGAAATGATAGGCCGATTCCGTTGTCTGGTATCCGGTGAAAGCCCCGTTGTCATCGAGGATATGGAAACCCTTCGGGAAGATGTTCTTACCCGCCAGAAAGAGCGGGAAAGACGCATTGTCAACGGTTTGAAACAGTTTCAGCTTGCTCAGGAAGAGATTCGCTCCGGATTGAAGACCTTGCTGCTGAAAGGCAACGGTGTTCGAATCAAAGATCTGAAACAGATGCTTAAGACCATTCAGGTTCATCAATGTTTTCATCAGCCTGAAATCATTGCGTTTCTGGACAGTTTTGACGCCGTTCGGGACCGGGTTCAAAACCAGTGGCGCGAGGTGCTGGCCTGCAGCCGGTAAGAAAAACCCTGATTATGCCAATCTTGGATGTATCTCTAAGATTCGCCACAACGATAGACATTCAGTCTATACCTGCAAAGACATCCTTTAAAGAAATAGAGGTGATTTTGATCCCCCTCTACCGGCGGAATGCCTTCTGAAGCATGTCTGGTGATTTTAATCCGTAATTCCATCGAAACAGAAGGAGATACCCCATGTCGAATGCAGAAGCTTTAAGACGATTGGCTCAGGAGGTGATCGAAGCTCATGAGGACAGAGTGGTTTTAAGAGCCTCGATTTTGAATGATATTGATCAGATCAAGTCTGAAACCAGGGAATGTCAAAAAAATACGGTAGATTTACTCAGAACACTTGCCAGCCGGCATCAGGAGATGAGCAACCAGCTTAAGTCCGAGCTGGGACAGTTTATGTCGGATATGAATGCAACCGAGTCCGCCCGTGTGTACAATGCCAGAGAAGATGCCGGCCGACGACGGGATGAGATACGTCAGAGAATCGTGGTGGTTGATGATTTAAGAAAAGACGTCGTTGCCAAGCTTCGGATGATGAACGAGGCGCACCAGGAGATGAGCGGTCAATTGCGGGCTGAACTCGGTCAGTTCATGTCGGATCTGAATGCCGCCGAGTCCATCCGTGTGTCCAATGCCAGAGAAGATGCCGACCGGCGACAGGATGAGATCAGCCAGAGAATTGCAGTGGTTGACGATTTAAGAGAAAATGTCATCGCTAAACTTCGGGAAATAACCGAGGCGCACCAGGAGATGGGCGCCCGGTTACGGGCTGAACTCGATCGGTTCATGTCGGATCTGAATGCCGCCGAGTCCATCCGTGTGTCCAATGCCAGAGAAGATGCCGACCGGCGACAGGATGAGATCAGCCAGAGAATTGCAGTGGTAGATAATTTGAGAAGCGACCTTGTTGCGCAACTTCAGGAAATGGCAGAGGCACACCAGCAGATGGGCAAACAGTTACGGATCGATCTCGATCAGTTCATGTCGGGTCTCTCCCATGCCGAATCCAATCGAAAAGCCGTCACACAGGCGTATCTGTCAGAAGTTCAGGCAGATAACCGGGAAACGGCAGCCGCCTGGAAAGAGCTGATCCAACGTATTCAGGCGGCCAGAGCCGCATCCCCATCCGTTGTTACCAAAGCAGCAGAAACAACGCCTTCTTTTCTGCAAGATGAAAAAAAAACACTTTGATTGAAAAATCAATAGCCCCTTCACAGACTGTGGATGCGCGTGAAGCCCATGCCCCTGGTACGGATGAGATTGAAGTCCATGCACCTGGTTTCGTAGAAGAATCAGTAGTTTCTTCTCAGGTTGCGGATGAGCTTGAAATCCATGCTCCTGGTGACGATACCGATCTGAATCGGGAAGATCTTCGCGAAAGAATCGTAAGCATTCTTCGAGATCATAAAGACGGGATGAAAATGATGCATATCGCGGAGTCGCTGGGTATCGAAAACTGGCGATCCCTGATCCCCATCATGCGGGAGCTTCTGGATGAAGGGGTCCTGGCAAAAGATGGTTCCCTGTATTTTGGATAGCCATAAGGATTTGCATCAATTTTTTGCCGGCTGAAAGGAAATGGATATGAAATGGCAGGCTTGCTCGTTTTGCGGAGGAAAAGGCGTTGATCCTTTTCGAATGTTTTACGATGAGTCAGTATGTCAGGTATGTGGCGGACGCGGAAAGAAACGTATTCCGGAACATGCGGTTTCCTGCGCGTATTGCCAGGGATCGGGTATTCAACCGCACCGTAGGCTTGCCTGCACCGTATGCAGTGGAACCGGTTTTGTCGGCATTCATGAACCGACAACCCCCTGCCCGAAATGCAAGGCAAAAGGCGTGTCTGCGGGCGAATATCTGCCTTGTCGGACATGCAGGGGGAAAGGGCGGATATCTGTTCGATTTCAATAGTATCGTGTGATGTATTCGGATTAAAAGGAGTTTGTCATGGGTGAAATAACAACCATTCTAGAACCCATATCGATGTCGGATTTCGTTGAAACGCCCTATATCAGCGATGTGACTGTTCGGGCCGTGGGGTATCTGGAAGCAGGCTTTCCCCTTCATTTTCGCGGTATTTCCGGAACCGGAAAGACGACGATTGCCATGCATGTAGCCAGCAAGATCGGCAGGCCGGTGATTTTGATCCATGGGGACGAAGAATTTTCGACATCGGATCTGGTAGGAAGTGAACAAGGCTACAGCATTCGCCGGGTAAGGGATAATTTTATTCACACGGTTCTGAAAACAGAAGAGAACATGCGTAAGCAATGGGTTGATAACCGTCTGACGGTTGCCTGCAAGCATGGTCTCACGCTGATTTACGATGAATTTACCCGATCCAGGCCAGAGGCCAATAATGCCTTGTTATCGGTTCTTCAGGAAAAAATGCTGGATCTGCCGGTCAGCAGAAATGGCGATGGGAATTATCTGAAAGTCAATCCCAATTTCAGGGCCATATTCACCAGCAATCCGGAAGAGTATGCCGGTGTGTATCGCAGTCAGGATGCGCTTCGAGATCGAATGGTGACCATCGATCTGGATAATTTCGACCGCGAAACCGAAGTCCGGATTACCGCCGCCAAATCCGGCCTGCCCATAGACGACGCCGCACGGATAGTCGATATTGTCCGGGGGCTCAGGGAGTCTGACGTATTCGAGTTCTCGCCGACCGTCAGGGGGTGCAACATGATCGCCAGATCCGCCGTTGTGCGAAAGGCGTCGATTCGTAAGGATGATACGGTGTTTCGGCAGATATGCTTCGATATTTTATCGTCCGAAACCAGCCGCATCGGCAACAGGTCTAACCAGGAACGTGTCAAAGAGGTGATTGCGGACCTCATCGATCGGTATTGCTGATAAATTCAGGTGTGGGAGATCGGTAAAGGAGAGGATCAATGGATAGCAAACTAGCCGGAAACGATGGGGTCAAACGGGGGGCTTCGACTTTAAGAACCGCTTTGAAAAACTGTCTGACGAATAAACATCAGCAGAAACGATCGGATTATCTGGAATTATTCGTTATCGAGAAACATCTGTGGCGATTGAATCAGGAGAAATCCAATTTGAACCGCCGCGTGCAGCAGATCGATGAAGAAATGGCGACCATCGAAGGAACGATCGCGCGGCTGAAAAGAGCCATCGATCTGGAACAACAGCACCGCCGGGTTGTTTTACAAGGAGAAAAACCGTCGCCGGCCGTACCCCAGATGAAAACCATGACGATGGGATATTGAACGGTACCGAAAGGGCTCTATGAACCGCGAAGGTAAATACCTGTATTGCATCATTCAAGGAAATGAGGGCCGCAGTTTTGGACCCATTGGCATCGGCGACCGCGGGGATGTCGTGTCCACTGTCGGATACCAGGATATCAGCGCTGTGATCAGCAGCACGCCCATGAACAATTACGTCATCAATCAAGAGAATATGCTGGCCCACGAACGGGTTATCGAAACCGTCATGAAAGATTACACGGTGCTGCCCGTTCGATTCTGCACCATTGCGTCCAGCGCGGAAGAACTGCGCACCATGTTGAGACAACGGCATTCAGAGCTCAAAGGCCTGCTTAAAGACATGGACAACAAGTTCGAGATGGGACTCAAGGCCGTGTGGAAAAACATGCCTCAGATCTATCAGGAAATTGTGGATGACAGTCCGGCCATCAGAGAACTCAAACACAAGGCGGATGTATGTCCGGAAACAGCGGCCAATCCCTTACGGCTTGAACTGGGCAGAGCGGTGAAAGAAGCGCTCGATCACAAAAAAGAAAGAGAAAGCGCGCAAATGATTGCATCGTTTAAAAAAATCATTCTGGATATCAAACTGAACAAGTTGGTCGGAGACAACATGGTATTGAATGCCGCATTTCTGATTGACCGCTCCCGCGAAAAATCTTTCGATTTGATGATCGACGATCTGCAGAAAAAATTAGACGACCGCGTGCTGTTCAAATATGTGGGGCCGGCGCCGCTGTTCCATTTTGTCAACCTGGTGATGAAGTTGTGATAAGGAGGATAGGGTGTCATCTGATAAAAAGGAAGACGTTGGATTCGATTTTGGTCTGGGCGGGCTGTTCAAAGGGCTGAGCAATCTGATGGATGCAGCCGTGCAACTGGCTGAAAAAGGGGAATCGCTATCCAAATCCGGGGAGATTCATTTCAGCGGGCTCGACAAGCTGAAGGGCCTGAAGGACCTGAAAGGGGTTTATGGGGTCCGGATCAGCACCCTGTCGAACGGCAGACCATCGATACGGCCCTTTGGGAACATAAAAAAATCTCCGACCGGACCGGTGGTGGAAGAAACGCGTGAACCGCTTGTGGATGTTTTCGATGAAGCGGATAGCATTCAAATCATAGCGGAAATGCCAGGTGTTTCTCAACCCGACATCGAAGTGGATGTCAACGGAGATATCGTTCATATTTCAGCCAGTTCCGGCGCTCGGAAATACCAGAAGGAGCTGCTTCTCTCCCGTGCCGTGCAGGCAGATGACATGACCTGGACCTATCAGAACGGCATTCTGGAAATCCTTATCAAAACCACGCCCGAAAAAAGCTGACCCCCCCATCGTTCACCTCCTCCCCCCAGCGGGGGGAGGTCGGGAGGGGGGTGAACGGTTACCCCGCAGGAGACTATAAATGGATGTTTCAACCATAACCCTCAAAGTGGCGGAAGCCGGATCTCGTGATGTCGGCCGGGGCATCGCCCGTTTCGATCCGGCTGATTTCAAATCCGTGGGAGTGCAGGTGGGCGATGTGATCCGGATAACCGGCAAACGCAATACCGCCGCCAAGGTCTTGCCTGCATATATCGAGGATCGGGGAAAGGGAATCATTCGGCTCGATGGCATTACCCGTGAAAATGCGCGGGTTGGCATCGATGAAAAAGTCAGCATCGTCAAGTCCGATTTTCAGCCGGCCCACAAGATCGTCGTTTCATCGCTTACACCGATGCGCTCTGTCGATGCCCGCTATATCGGCAGTCTTCTTGAAGGGATCGCCCTGGTCGAGGGAGACACCCTTCGCGCCAAGCTGTTCGGATCCAAGACCCGGGATTTTCATGTGGTTTCAACCCAGCCTTCCGGGGTGGTCATGATTCATTCCCAGACAGCCATCCATATCCAGGAGAAAAAAGAGCCGGGAGAAGGCAGGGCCAGGGTGTCATACGAAGATATCGGCGGATTGGGCAATCAGATCCGGCGCATTCGGGAGATGATCGAACTTCCCCTGAAATACCCGGAAGTTTTCGAACGGCTGGGGATCGATCCGCCCAAAGGGGTTCTGCTGCACGGGCCGCCAGGATGTGGCAAAACCTTGATTGCACGGGCTGTGGCCAATGAAACGGATGTCTTCATGGCGCAGTTGAGCGGCCCGGAGATCATGAACAAGTTTTACGGTGAAAGTGAAGCCAATATTCGCCGCATTTTCGATGAGGCGTCCAGCAAGGCTCCCAGCATCATTTTTCTGGATGAAATCGATTCCATCGCCCCCAAACGGGAAGAAATGGGTGGCGAAAAGCAGGTGGAAAAACGGGTGGTGGCCCAGCTTCTGGCGCTGATGGACGGGCTGTCTTCCCGGGGACAGGTGATTGTCATCGGCGCCACCAATATTCCCAACGCCATCGATCCTGCTCTGAGACGGCCGGGCCGGTTCGACCGGGAAATTGAAATCGCCATTCCCGACAAGCACGGGCGGTTGGAGATATTGACCATTCATACACGGGGCATGCCCCTGGCCGAAGATGTGGACCTGGTGCGATTGTCCGAAATGACGCATGGCTATATCGGCGCAGATATCGAAGCACTTTGCCGGGAAGCGGCCATGGCCACGTTACGGAAAATATTTCCCACCATAGACTTTCAGATGGTTGATATCCCCTATGATACATTGATGTCTCTTCAGGTCTCCATGGATAATTTTCTGGAGGCTTTTCGGGAAATTGAGCCATCGGCCATTCGGGAGGTTTTCACCGATATTCCCGATGTGAAATGGGAGGATGTCGGCGGGTTGGATGCCGTGAAACAGGTTCTTCAGGAAACCATCGAGTGGCCTCTGAAATACGCCGGACTGTTCGAACACATGCATACCACGCCATCGAAGGGCATCCTGCTGTATGGGCCTCCGGGTGTAGGCAAAACACTTCTGGCCAAAGCGGT
The DNA here is from genome assembly GCA_903953895.1 of uncultured Desulfobacteraceae bacterium. Lineage (GTDB taxonomy): Bacteria > Desulfobacterota > Desulfobacteria > Desulfobacterales > Desulfatirhabdiaceae > RAAP-1. The sequence continues at coordinate 36,203 of CAJBLH010000075.1, forward strand.
TGCCACGGAATCCGGCGTCAATTTCATTTCGGTTAAAGGACCGGAGCTTCTTTCAAAATGGATTGGAGACAGCGAGAAAGGCATTCGCGAAGTCTTTCGAAAGGCCCGGCAAGCCTCGCCCTGTATCGTTTTTTTTGATGAAATAGACAGCATTGCCGCCAGAAGGGGAGCAGATTCCTCTTCCCATACGGTGGATCGCATGATCAGCCAGCTTTTGACCGAGATGGACGGCATCGAGGAATTGAAAGGCATCGTGGTTCTGGCCGCAACAAACCGGCTGGATATTCTGGATCCCGCCATCCTTCGGGCCGGACGTTTCGATTTTCATATCGAACTGCCCGCTCCGGACGAGATAACGCGTGAGGCCATTTTCAGGGTGCATACCCGTGACAAACCCCTGGACGCGAACGTGGATATCAAAAGACTGGCACACGCTGCAGGCCACCTGGTCGGGGCCGATATCGAGCTGATTTGCCGGAATGCCGCGCTGGCCGCCATCCGGGAAGCCATCCAGTCCGGCAACAGCAATGATACCCAGGTATTTATCGCAGCCAGACATTTTGACGTGGGGAATGCGGGAGGATGAATTCACCGCAAAGTCGCAAAGGCCGCAAAGCAACAGGCTGTTTTTTTATAGATTTTCTTTGCGGTCTTTGCGTCTTTGCGGTGATATGAATTTTATGAATTACAGGTTTTGGGCGAATTGATGATCAATGCGGATAAATCGGATGGGTGAGGCGTCGATGGATGGAAAATATCTCTACGGTTTTGTTCAAACCGCACATGCGGTGCAACTCGATATTGCCGGTATCGATCAGGAAATGCTCTATACCGTTCCCCACCGGGATATCGCAGCAGTGGTCAGTGATGCGATTCCCATCATCGGGTCGGACCTGCCGAGGGAAGCCGTATTTTCCTGTCTGACCACCCATCAGGCCGCAATTGAAGCGGTCATGGAACGATATGAAATCATTCCGGCCAAGTTTGCAACGGTATTATCCGGTGTCGATCTGGTTCACCAGGTGCTGAAAACCGAGTATCACCCCATTCGATCCAGCCTGACCGAGATGGCCAACCGGATCGAAATGGATGTGGTGGTGTTGTGGCGCGATCCGGCCGGTCTGTTCAAAAAAATAGCGGCCATGCCGCAAATCGATGACATCAAACGTCAGATGGCGGATGCCAGTCCCGATCGATGCCAGCAACTGCAGATTCAGGCCGGAAAACAGGTGAAAACGATTCTGGACAGCATGAACGCATCCTGTGCCAAAGAGGTGATAGATTCACTCACTCCGCTTTCCACGGCCTGTCAGCCCCATGAAGTCAAAAATGACGAGATGATTTTGAACTGTGCGTTTCTGCTCGACAGGCATCGCCAGGATGCGTTTGAAAAAGAGATCGATGTGCTGGATAAGCAGTATGACAATCGGTTGACATGTCGAATCATCGGGCCGCTTCCGCCCTATAGTTTCAGAACCCTTGAAATCGAACGGATAGATCCCGACGTGGTTGAAAATGCACGGGTTCTTTTTTCTCTTGGCAAAACTGTCACAAATCTAGAAATCAGAGCCCGATACCGGGAACTGGCCAAAACACTTCATCCGGATCACTTTCCGAAAGATAAAACAGCTCAAAACCGGTTTGAACTGCTCAATAAGGCGTATGAGATTCTAAAAGCCTACTGCCGCGGCAACACCTGTTCTTTTGCACCCGAAGATATTCAGAACTGGATCGCCGTCAAACCGATGACATATGCCGCCGGGATGCGATAATCATGAGCCCCTGCTTTATTTCTTACATTTCGCTTATTTTTTTGCCGTTTTCATTTATTTTCTGTCTAAATACATCCATCCGCTGGTTCCCAAGCTCCTGCTTGGGAACCCGGTCGAGAAGCTCCAGCTTCTCGTAACATGCCGAACGTCAGAAAATGACACGAAGCAGGAGCTTCGAGGGCATCGTTTCCCAAGCTGGAGCTTGGGAAACAGCGGATTGAATAAATCAGTTTTGCAATAACAAATGAGCGAAAAGTAAGTTGTTTTCCGGCCAACCCACATCATGAGATAAAAATCTATGTCAGATCAGGGACGATATATCTACGCGATCATTGCGACAGATCAGGATAAGCAGTTTGGACCGATGGGTATCGGCGGCCGGAATGACGAGGTGTTCATTCAGCGGTATCAGGATGTCGGGGCCGTTGTCAGTTCATCTCCGGTGATGCAATATCCGGTCAGCCGGGCCAATACCCTGGCGCATCAGCAGATTCTGGAACGGGTCATGATGGAGCATTCCCTGCTTCCGGTTCGGTTTGGAACCATTGCAGATGATGACGACCAGATCCGGAACAAGGTACTGATCGCTCGATACGACGAAATCCGGGAGCGTTTATCCTATGTGAGCGATAAAATCGAACTGGGGTTGAAGGTACTCTGGATCGATAAATCTGCGCCGTTTCAGGAAATTGTGAATGAAAATAAAGAGATCCGCCGCATCCGGGACCGGCTGGCCGAAAAAAAAGGCGCTGCCCAGCGCGATCAGGTCAGGCTGGGTGAAATGGTTAAAAAAGCACTCGATCACAAACGAATGAAAACGGAAAAAGACATGCTGTCTCAATTGCTTCCCCTTTGCGTGGATCATCGAAAGAACCCGGTGTTTGGAGACCAGATGATCACAAACAGCGCGTTTCTGATTTTCAAACACCGGGAAACCGCTTTTGATCAGGCGGTGAACGATCTGGCTGAAACCCATGCGGCACAGCTCAAGTTTAAATATGTCGGCCCGGTGCCTCCCTGTAATTTTGTGGAAATGAGCATTGTCTGGTAGGAAATATGGCATTTATCATCGATGACATCCTGTTGTCTCCGATCCGGCTGACCGTATGGGTGGCGGAAAAACTCAAAGATGCGGCATACCAGGAAATGACCGACGATTCCCGGGTACACGAGGAACTCCTGCACCTTCAGATGCGGTATGAAATGGGGGAAATCGGTGATGACGCGTATGAAACGGAAGAGATCCGGTTGATGGCGAAGCTGGAAAAAATTCGAAAAATCAAGGAAGAACAGGAAAAATAACAGTAAAGAGAAAGGAAACGATCATGCGATTTGATGAAGTCATACAACTGGCCAAACGGATACTCCATGAACTGACGGGGCTCGACATATCCTCGGTTGTCCGCGCGGAAAAAGAGGATGACGGGTGGGTTGTCCAGCTCGAGGTGGTGGAAAAGCACTCCATTCCCGACAGTATGGATATTCTGGCGCTGTATGAAACCCGGCTGGATGCAGAGGGGAACATGCGGGAATTCAAACGCATCAGCATGCGAAAACGAATCGATACGGATACCGAAGAATAAGGAAAATTAAATGCCTCTGGAACCCACGCGGGAAAACAGCGCCGGTCTGGCCGATGTCATTGACCGGATACTGGATAAAGGTCTGGTGATTAACGCCGATATTCTGGTTTCGGTAGCCGGCGTCGAGCTGTTGGGTATCAAGATTCGGGCGGCTCTGGCATCTTTTGAAACCGCGGCCCGATATGGCCTCGAATTCCCGTCCGGCACGCAACTGGAAACCCCTGCATGGAAAGAGGCTCTGGTTGCACGGGAAGGTTGCCCTCAGTGTGAAAAGCGGGTATCCATCGAAGAGCTGGTATCCGATGGTTGCCCCTGGTGCGGATGGATCAGCGCCAAAGCCAGGCCCAGAATCCGGCAAAGCCTGACCTGAAATGGCGATCAATCTGGATGAGGATAATTTAAAACAGGGGGTTCTGGGTCTTGTCATTGCACTGGTGCAGATCATTCGTGATGCACTTCGCATTCAGGCCATGAAACGCATGGAGGGGGGAGGGCTCACGGAAGATGAAATCGACCGGCTGGGGCGAACCCTCATGGATATGGATGAAGTCATCGAAGACATCATCCGGGAACAGGGCCTTACCGAAACGGTTCGATCGGTCAGAAACGGGTTGGACGGTCTGGTGGATGATTTTCTGGATCAAATGATTCATCCCGGAAATGTCCGGAAGAGGTGAAGCGATGAATGCCATCCTGAAGAAACTGGTTCAAGAAGAGGTTCAGAACCTGATAAGCCGTCATCAGGAGGCGATACACGCCCTGGTGAAAGAGATGCTGGTGTCTGAAATTCGACGCGCCATCCGGATGGAGATGCCCGACCTGCTGAATGACGGATTCGATGCCCGGTCTGAAGACTGCTCTGAATGCTGGTCTGAAGACCGTTCCGATGTCGGGGCGGATGTTCCCTCGGACAGCCTGATTATAGATACTCCCCCGGTTGCCGGTTATCCCGAAGCATCGCCAAAACCGGCCTCGAAAAAAGACATTCCGGTATCTCCGGACAACCACACACAGACCGACTGCCGCTATCTTTATGCCATTGCAGGATCGGATAAAACCATCCAACTGGGGCCGATCGGCATCGAAAATGCGTCGGTTTATACCATTGCATCGAACGGCCTGAGTGCTGTGGTCCATGCCTGTACGTCCCAGCCTTACCAGTCCAGTGATCCGGAAATTGCACGGGGCTGGCTGCTCACGCATCAGCGCGTGGTGGAGGCTGCTTTCGAACAACTGGGCGATGTCATTCCCGCCGGGTTTGATACGATTATCAACGGAGAAGGGGCTTTAAACCCGGATGAAACCGTGCAGATCTGGCTGAACACGGAACACGACGCCTTGATTTCCAAACTGGATCGGATCAGCGGTAAACAGGAATACGGGGTTCAGATTTTCTGGGATTCGAAGCAGATCGCAGCCCGAATTGCAACAGAAAACGAGGCGATCCGGAGTCTGAACGAGGCAATCCGCTCCAAACCCGAAGGTGCGGCCTATATGTATCGGCAGAAGCTGGCGGACATGCTGAAAAACGAAATCGAACAAGCGGCGGATCGACATTTTCAGTCATTTTATCAGATCGTTCAACCTGTCGCCGATATGCTGCGGATCGAAAAAATCCGCCATTCTTCTGAAACCGGGGCCGATCAGATGATCATGAATCTGTCCTGTTTGCTGTCACCGGAAAACCAGCAGCGACTAAGCCAGGAACTTGAAAGCATCGACGGGATGGAGGGGTTTTCCGTCAAATTCACCGGCCCCTGGCCCCCCTACAGTTTCGTGTGATGGAACCCCGGCGCAGCGGTCATGCCACCCTGGTTGACCTGCTGGATCGAATCCTGGATAAAGGAATCGTGATCCATGCAGACCTGATGATTTCCGTGGCAGGCATTCCCTTGATCGGTGTCAACCTTCGGGCAGCGGTGGCGGGCATGGAAACCATGCTGAAATATGGCATGATGACGCAATGGGATGAAAAAACCCGTGCGCACATGTCCGGGGAATTCGCCATGCAGCAGCTTCGGCTGTTTCAGGATGAAACTGTGATAGTCAAAGCCCTGGGCGCTGTCTGGTACGCCCGCGGGATTTATTCGGCGTGGCGCTATGGTCATATTTACATTACGGAACAGCGGCTGCGGGTCTGTCAGTCCACCGAACGCAGTCCACTTTTTGAAACCGGTCTCGATCAGATTGCCGCAACGGAATTCACTGACCGCAAGCAGAATGCAACAACTGAAACGACCTATCTGAAACTTGTTTTGAAGGATGATCGGGTGGTCATGATCCGATCCCCGCACATGGCGTTGGTGCGGGAGGCGCTGGACCGGCAGGCCGCATTGCACGGGTATTGTATGATCGATGCGCCATCGGCCAGTAATGAGGATACCGAAACCTGTCCGCAATGCGGAAGATCGGCTTCGGTGCAGACCCTTCTGGGCGATGGATGCCCCCGGTGCGGGTGGATGCGTAAAGGAAACACATGGGAAAAGCCATTGGAATCGATCTTGGAACCACGTATTCGGTAGCGGCGATTGTTGAAAACAACCGGGTTCGGATATTACAAAATGCCGAAGGCGGCCGGTTGACCCCATCGGTCTATGCCGAAAGCGCCGATGGGCATATTCTGGTGGGGGCCATCGCCAAAAGCCAGGCCTCGGCCAATCCGGATCGAACCGTGAGTTCCGTCAAACGCCGGATGGGATCGGATGCCCGAATCCAGGTGAACGGCAGAGGCCTTTCGCCCCAGGAAATCTCCGCACATATTCTTCGAAAAATCAAGGCCGATGTCCACCGCCAGCTCGGTGAAGCGGTAACCCAGGCCGTGATTACGGTTCCCGCGTATTTCAGCGACGCCCAAAGACGGGCCACTCAGGAAGCCGCCAAAATGGCCGGGTTCGAGATCCTGCGAATCATCAGTGAACCCACGGCGGCGGCGCTGGCGTATGGGCTGAACCGGTCCGATATTCAACACATCCTGGTATGGGATCTGGGCGGAGGAACCTTCGATGTGTCCATTCTGGAAGTCGGAGACGGACTGTTCCATGTCCGAGCGGTCAATGGCGACACCTGCCTGGGCGGAGATGACTGGGATGCTCGGCTGGTATCCCATCTGAAACAGCAGATATTGCAGAGCCATCAACTGGACATCGAATCGGATGCCTGTGTGTTTCAGCAGGTCAAGGAAATCTGTGAAAGAACCAAACGGGAACTGTCGCATCAGGATGAAAGCCGTATTTTCCTGCCCCTTGCTTTCGGCCCCCATCATGACGCCCTTGAAATCGAGATGACGATCAGCCGGCAGGTGTTCGAGGAACTGACCAAGGATCTGCTTGACATGCTGATTGCGCCGACCCGTCAGGCCTTGAAAGATGTGTCGCTGACGCCGGCGGATATGGATCGCATCATTCTGGTGGGGGGTGCTACACGAATGCCGGCCGTCCGGCATCTGGCGGAAACCCTGTTTCAACAGCCTCCGGACACCCATTTGAATCCGGATGAAGTGGTTGCCATGGGTGCTGCCATTCAGGCCGGTGTATTGAACGGAAGTGTTCAGGATGTGATTCTGATCGATGTAACGCCCCTGTCTCTGGGGATCGAAACCCAGGGCGGCCTGTTTACCCGGCTGATTCCCCGGAATACCACCATACCGGTTACCGCGGAGCGGATTTTCACCAATGCACAAGACAACCAGACGGTGATGGATTTCAACGTGCTTCAGGGTGAAAGGGAAATGGCCGGAGACAATATCGGTCTGGGCTCGTTTCAGTTGACCGATATACCGGAGCTTCCCAGAGGAAAGGGGCGGGTGGAAGTGATGTTTGAAATCGATGCCAATGGCATCCTTCAGGTCTCTGCCCAGGAACTGCATACGGGAGAATCCGCCGGCATAAAGATTGACGCGTCGCATCTTTTATCCAGTGACCAGATCGACAGGGCCGTGGCCGAAGCAGCAGCCCATGCCGAAACCGACACGCACCGCCGCAGCGAAATCGAAGCATCCATTCAGACAAACCACCTGATTCAAGCCGCCGAAGCCCTGCTGTTTGGAATGGATCGGCGGTTGTCGAAAGCATCCCGCCGCCAGATTCACCTGGCCGTTTCAGCCGCCAAAACCGCTCTGTCAGGCGGCCGACTCGATACCATGACCGAGGCGACCCAATCGCTGAGAAGCGCTCTCAACGGACTTTAGCGTGAAGCATATACCCGACACGATGAGAATCAAACCCAAACACAGCGCCATGCCGGCACCCAAATTATTCCGTCCGAAGCTCAAGGATGGCGAGACTCTGGTACTGGAAGGCCAGGGGGGATTCAAATTCAATGAACGATCCGGATGGAAGGTAACGCTCTTTTTTTTGACCAATCAGCGGCTGATCGGCTGTCAACTTCACAAGATCACGCTTGAAATCCCTGTCGAATCGATTGTCGGCATCACCCGTGCCATGCAGGTTTATGTCATGCGCAAACGCGAGATTCTGTGCATTGCCTGTTCCCAGGGTGTCCATGGCGAGAAAGTGGGTCATGTCTGGTTTGTCATCAATGATATCGCGATCTGGAGAAATGCACTGTATCGACTGGCGCTGCTGAAAGTCGATGAACCCCTGATAGAAACCATCGGACAGGATGTCGGGGCCGACAGCCGGGATATCCTGTGGTATCTGTGGCATCACCGTCATGCCACCATCACTGACCTGGCCGGGCTGATCCAGGCCGAGAATCATCGGGATGTGCTGATGCTGATCCAGGATGAGATCAATCCGGCGGCTGAAAAACGGGCCGGCTGTCCGATTCTGTCGTTTGAACGGTCCCGGATAGATCCGCAAACCGGGGAAACCATCGGATACGCCTGGTGGATGCTGGGTACTCCCACCGCGGATTTCTCACGCCCGGACCGCCTTCTGGATATCGTGGATGAAGGTGACTATATCCAGGTGATACTGGAAGTGAAACAGGTTGAAAAAAGCGATCTTACCCTGCATGTCAGCCGGAATCAGCTCGTGATCTCTTCCGAAAAACCCGGTCATCGATGGACTGAAACATTTCGATTGCCGGCGGATGTTACCTATGATCATCAGGATCTGCATCTGCGGAATCAGTTGCTTGAAATCCGTCTGGCAAAGGGCAAGTGAACAGGGGGCAGGAGACATGGGGCAAGTGGTAGGTAACGGGGAGCAGATAGAGGAATTCCGCCGATTGTCTTCTCTGCGCTTGATCCTTGTCGGCGGCAAGGGCGGTGTGGGAAAAACCACGGTGTCATCGGCCATGGCCCTGTATCTGGCCCGAAAACATGCCGGGAACAAGCGAATTTTCGTCATTTCGACAGATCCGGCCCATTCGCTGGCCGACAGTCTGGGGATGACGATTGGGGATACCCTGACACCGGTGGACTGGAAATTGGGTACTGACGACAGCCCCCTGGAAAGGCGTGCGGATGGGGAAGAGCCCACCAATCTGTTCGCGCTGGAGCTGAATGCCGGAAGGCTCCTGGCGGCGTTCAAGGAAAAGCACCGGCACGTTCTGACCACCCTGGCGGATCGGGGTACTTATTTCGATCAGGCCGATATCGCCGATTTCTTCGATCTTTCCCTGCCGGGAATGGATGAGGTGATGGCCATCATGGAAGTGGCCTCCATTCTAAAGTCTGATGCCTGCGATCTGCTCATTCTCGACACCGCGCCCACGGGTCATACCCTGCGGATGCTGAGCCTGCCGGCCCAGATGAAAAAATGGGTCGAGCTTCTGGATCTCATGCAGCAAAAACACCGGTTCATGAAGACACGGGCCACCAGAAAAACCTATGTCAAGGATGAATGCGATGTGTTTCTGGATGCGCTGTCGGCGGACATGGACCGGGTTTCCCGTTTGCTTTCGGATTCGGCCATCACCCGGTTCATACCGGTGACCATTCCGGAGCAGATGAGCATCGAGGAAACCCATCGGCTGGTCGTTGCACTGGAAGAAATGAATATACCGGTAAAAAGCATGGTCGTGAACCGTACCGCGGCTTACCGGGATTGCCCGATATGCGCGATTCAATACGCCGATCAGCAGCCATCCCTGGCGCGCATCGATACCCTGTTTTCATCCTGTTCCCGGATTTATCTGCCCCTGTTTCCCTCGGAAATTCAGGGGCTGGGGTCCCTGTTTTCGATTGCGGATGCTTTTTCCGGCATCACGGATATGCCGGCCCGGAAATCCGACACAGGAGATCGGGATGCCGACATTCCGTTTTCTTCGACGGTTGACATGGCGCCTGGTACATCGGACACCCGCCCCCCGGTTTCCGTCACCCGGCCGTCCGGCCTGCCGGCATTGTCCCCTGATCTGAAATTCATTCTTTTCGGCGGCAAAGGCGGGGTGGGTAAAACCACCATGGCCGCATCGGCCGCACTGCATCTGGCCCGAACCTATCCGGATAAAAAAATCCTGATCTTTTCGACAGATCCGGCCCATTCACTGTCCGATTCTTTTGATCAGGTTATCGGCAACACACTGAAACCCATCGTTTATCCCCTGAATGACGGCCGCAAACAGGAAAAAACCAACCTGTTTGCCATGGAAATCAATGCAGATACGCTTTTTGAAGATTTCAAGGCGGCGTTCAAACAGGACATATCCGCACTGTTCGATCAGTTTCTGCGAAAGGGCCTGGATATCCGGTTCGATCGTCAGGTCATGACCGAACTGATATCGCTTGCGCCCCCCGGCATCGATGAAATCATGGCGCTGGATAAAGTCATGGAACTGAGAAAGGAAAACGCCTTTGACATGTTCGTACTCGACACGTCGCCGACCGGACACCTGCTGCGGTTTTTGGAGCTTCCGTCCCTGATTCGGGACTGGCTGAAATCATTTTTCAGACTGCTGCTGAAATACCGGGGTGTGGTCAGGCTGGCCCATGCCGCTGAAAAAGCCCTGGCGCTCTCCCGAAATATTCGTCTGATTCAGGAGACGTTGATCGACCCGAAACAAACCGCCTTTATCGCTGTCACCATTCCAGAGTCGCTCGCAGTTCTGGAGTTCACCCGCCTGCTGTCCGCCATAAAAGCATCCCAAATTCCCTGTCATCATGTCATCGCCAACATGGTGGTTCCCCCTGGGCACTGTCCGTTCTGCTCGGTTCGAAAAATCCAGCAGCAGGGGTATCTCGAAGAGATTCAATCGATTTCCGGTACGATACAGGTATGTCAAATCCCACTCGGTCCGCATCCCATCCGCGGGATGAATCGACTGATTTCCGATATCTGATTTTTGTCATATCAGGCCTATATCACTTCTTAGAGAAGACGATACATTCGGGAATCTCTTACAGATCGTTTTTGGTCCAAGAATCACGGTCAAACCGGATGATATAGACCAATTGACCACTTATGGCCTCATCATAAAAGGAGAAAAATATTTTACCGCCTTTTCACAGCATTTTCAAAACTATTTGAAATTCATGGAATGGCACGAAAAAATCGAGATAGCCGCATGGCAGTTGATCAGCCAGACAGAAAAAGGATTGAGACAACTTGTATTACAGGTGTTTTTGAATACTTTCGGGGATAATTGGAAACTTGGCTATTTGAATCGATATGATCGATTACCGGACAAAAAGAACCGGTTGCACATCATTTTTGAAAGACTAGAACAAGCATATCAAAGGGATATGGAACAATACGGCAGCCTGGCAATGAATCTGACCCTGCTGGATGAAACATATATTCATCAATTATTCGATTACTTTATATTGTTTTCCTGGGAAGATATATTTCAACCGATTTTTCAAAAAGAAAAAAATTATTGGAAAAAAGTGAAAGACAATCTTGAATTGATCCGAAACCCGATGGCTCATCAGAAGATGGAACTTCTTCTTGAATCGGAAATAAAAAAAGCCGAAGAATATTGCCGGGAAATTTCATCTATCATTGAACGATCCGAATCGGCTGAGAATTTTCCAACAGGTATTTAGATGTCCGGCTGCAATCTCATTTTTGGCGCCGGCAAGACATGAAATTTCATTCCAGCCGAACGCCATTGTTCCGAATATCCATTAAAAACGAGGGTGGATTTGCTGAAATATCGTCAAAAGAAAATGGATGGATTTCCAGCCGAAGGTCAATCAATCGCCGGTATTTGCTGATTATTTTGACATCATAATAAGGTATTCCGGAAAAACCTTTGGACACGACAGCCACATCGATATCGCTGTCTCGATCGGATTTATTCGAAATGACGGAGCCAAAGATATAAGCCTCACTCACATCGATGCCATGTGTTTTCAACAGATCGACAAATCGTCGGGCCGTAAGGATGGCGTTATCTTTTTCAGAAGCCATTTCTGTATCTCCTTTATTTGTCGAAAATTTTCTTCGGTGAATTCTTGCGTGCAAAGTTTGTAGAATCGGAATTTTTCATCCGGGTAACGCGTCGATATATTGAATGTATTGACCGAATCAAGAAATTCGGACGTATCTTCATCCAATTCAATATCAGCCAATTTTGCCAGACGAACCAGATCATGGATACGGGGAGGAAATGACTCCTTGTTTTGCACAAAAAGCGATTTCAAAGTTTTTTCAAGAACCAAATGGGCAATAAACAGGCACCAATCATATTTGCCGGTGGCAAATAGTGTTTCTGCGACTTCCAAGTCATGTTTCGCTGAATTGATCCAATAGGTGATTTGACTGTTCTTATTCATTTTCCCTGAAGATTATAAAATCTGTGTATTATCGTTCTTGTCAACCATTTACAATTCCGGTTCCCGTTTCAGAAAATGGAAACATCAAGGCTGAAAATCCGTTTTTCCAGCTCGATGACGATCTGTAATCGGGCCTTGGCTCCCGTCCATTTCAAAGATGTGTTTTTGCTATCACCCATGATCTCATTTGTCAATAAAGACAACTTTATAAACCGGTCAAAGCCAATCCTGGCGAATGACATTGAGATGTCTCAGCCACAGGGAACGTGAGTTCGCTGCGATAAACGAAAACTTCCGGAGAAAACAGCCATGGGAATCATCAATAAAATTATCGCTGCCATACGGGCCCTGATCGCCGGCCCATTTGGTTTTCCGGCAACGATCATCATGATGATATGGGCAATTACGGACATCATCACTTTTGTGATCATGACAATCGCGCAATATCATACTGTGTAGAACAGACCATTACGGCCGTTCAACCGCTGCGGCCAGCGGCGCCGGTTCTTTGACCGGATACGCCGGAATGGCATCCACCGTTTCCAGCCTTGGTTTGGGAAGCGTCACCACATCGGTGGCAGGCGCCATGGGAAGTTCTGCCACCGGCGCCGCCGCCACAGCCGTGGTCACCAGCGCCGTGGGCGGCCCCCTGGTGATGTTCGGGATTATCGTAGCCGGTTCGGCGGGTATCGGTTATGGCGTCTATAAAGGGGGGCAGGCAATTTACAGTTGGGTGAACGATTGATACGCTTTTATCGGGCTTGGTTCCAACCTGGCCCATGATTATTCCGGACATGGTACAGCATCTATGCCACGACACCCATAACGGCGGCCGCGGTTCGTTGAATCGCTGGTTTGCCGCACATTACGACGATATGCGCAAAAATCTTTCCGCCCTCCCCAAAAAAAGCGAGGGTGCACTGCTGATCCGCTGGCATCTTGGTCAGTTGACTTATAACCACTCGTTATTGAAAGTCAGCAATCATGAATTCCATAACCATCAATTTCGATGATGCACTGTTCCGGGAAACCGGCATTCGCACCAACAGCGTGAGCCTTCGGGAAGCTTCGCTGAAGATCGGGGATGCCCCATATACCCTTCGGACAACCAAACAAAATGTTGCCGGAGAGGAAACCCTGTATATTGGGTTATACGATCCGTCGGACGCCCCAGTCGAAGATCTTCGGATTCACCATGCCGGTTCATATCTTCCGGGTGGATACGGCCGTCCATCCCGAATCGGTGATCGTTCCGCTGCCATCCGGTGTGCATCGCACCGATCTGAGTATCGATGCCGCTTCTCTCGATATGAATATCACCGTTTCCATTCAACTGGAAGGGCATACACCCATCAGGAAACATCTCCAACCGACACCGTCATTCTGCACCCCCGGTTTCGGGAATGGGCGGAAAAATACCCGGAGCTTTACCAACTGGAGCAGTGCTGTCCGCCCCTGGCCCAGATCATGACCGCCTGCCGGAACCGCAGCAATCTATCCGTTCGGGAAGAAAAAGTGATTTTTCAGACCATCGGGTTTCTGAATCGAAAAAAGACCCTGATTCACCTGCTCATGTCGGAGCAGCCGGATTACAACCCCCATCTGACGGATTACAAACTGAGCCAGATCCGGGGAACCCCCTTGGGATGTGCCCGCATACACTCTCTGCTGGGCTTTACCGGAGACCTGTGCCGGTTTGAAAATGCAACCCCATACGCGCATCCGCTGCTGCATCTGAAATCCGATCAATATCAGGCCGCTCCGAAAAGTGAAAAAATCGAAAATCTTCAGAGTGTTCTGGAAAGCCTGAAGGTGTCGATTCTGGTGGTGCAGCAATTTCTTTGAGCCATATAATTGAACGGCCGGGTATGGTTTGAAAGCAGATGAAATACATAATTCAATAAATACAGGATTATATAAATGTAAATATTTTATATCGCCAAACAGAACAGCGAGCTGATCACTATCGAAGATCGGCGGCGTTCATTGCCAGAAGTGAATTTTACTTTTGGCGCAAAGTTGAAACCATTTGAAAGTGTTGCCGTGGAGGCCGTTCTCAAAAAAAACTTTGGAACGATGCAGGCCCCAACAGGTTCAGGTAAGACCGTGATGGCGCTGGCTGCAAATTCTCCGGGCGATTGATTCAGTACATTGGCCGAGCGCTGCGACCATCACCCGGTAAAGACTGCGCGCGGATCATCGACTTTTGTGATGCACGGGTTTCTGTTCTGGCTGCCGGCGCAAGGTCCAGACTAAGGACATTCATGGGAATGCCGGGTGTTACGATTGCCGCAGAGCTTATGCGTGAATGGGCTTGACCAGTTATTACATATGCATCCGGTCAAGTGAGTTGCCTAACAGCACGTTAAGCGTGGCACCGAGAATTAAGCCAACTTGTGTATCAGAAAAAGGAAAGAACAAAATGATCTAATTGAAGATCCGAAGGTCATGGCGGGAAGACTGTCATTTTGATACTGCCGAATTTGATTGACTTTATAATCTATTTGCTTTTTATACATATCCGAATTAAATAGCTGTATATCTTGATAATCAGGAGGATGGAAAGATGAAAATCGATTCAACAAAGTATCGTGCAATTAATGTCGGATTAATTTATTCAGACAGATGATATACAGAAATGGCTTCACTGCTTTTTAGTCCTCCATGAAAAAGGAATCTCCACGCCATGACAAACAATCTCGATAGCCCGCGTGGCCCCAGAGGCACAATCGCGACAATTGCTGTAACCATCATTGCCTACGGGGTGTTAATGGCTATCCGAAGCGAGTTTGAACAGCCTTGGGCGAAAACGGCTATTGCTGCTTGTGCCGGTGCATTTTTGGGTGTGGCATTGTATCATTCCAAGAAATTCTGGCCACGAGCCAAATGAATCTCAGGATATCGAGAGATACAAGTTGATTCCGCCGGGATCACGAAGAGAACCTGCGGAAGTATGTCGTTATCAAGAAGGTGAGCTATGAATTCCATACCAAGGAAATTAAAAAAAAGGCAGAAAGCCAAAAAAAGCAAATCGTCTCATGCAATACATCTGGAAACTTCATCACCCATAACATCTGCTGGCAAAATTAACTTTGCCTTTACGACAACAGGTGAAATCTTTCAACCTATCCGTGTACATTACAATGTGAAAAATCAGTTTGAACTGATAAATGAATTTATCAAACTTCAATGCATTGACCATGATTCCATACATAACAGATGGGTTTGGCTTTATGTGGCAGAAGCCAGAAAAATTCAATTTGCAAAACAACCACCTAAGAAAGATGTTATAATTATTGGAGAATTTATACTCAAAGGGAAAGATGAATTGGTTTTAAATTTACGTTCTATTGAGCGTGCTTTAGAGGCAATTGTTTTCTTTGATCAATATCTTTCGAGAAATAATGTTTCAGTTACAGATATCACCATGATCAATAGATTGTTTGACGTAGAAGAAGTTAGATCGATCAAAAGCATTGATTATTTATTTGAGCGATCTGATGTTTTGGTTAGAAATCCTGATAAAATTATCCAACAATTAACGGATATTAAATCCAAAGCAGAAAGTGAAATAGATGGATTTATAGGAATTGAGCATTTCATTCAAAAATTGGTCAATGAACCGGAGCCAGAAATTGAAAAATTTCCATCCAATTACTTGAGTTTTCGAAAAATAATTCTCAATAAATTAACTTAATGGCATGATATTTGCTGCGATGGAACATAGGCGTTCTGCTTTTATGTGCAAGT